>CALISV010000001.1 GCA_938041615.1 uncultured Campylobacter sp.
GCTCACCTCGGCAGCCATGTCGATATTTAGCTCTTTCATCGCCTTTTTGATATTGCTGTGGCCGGTCTTGCCCATGAAGCTTTTGCCGCCGTGCGCGTCGATCTCGTCGTACATATTTTGCGAGCATTTGACCTCGCCCAGCACTCGCGGATTTTTCATCGCAAGGCTATATAGATAGGCTAGTTCGTCGCCTTTTATGTTGCGTTTTTTGGTCAGAACCGCGATGCGGTCGCCGTCGCCGTCAAAGCCAAATCCTATGTCAAATTCGCCTTCTAGCGCAGATTTTAGATCGGTTAAGTTTTTCTCCTCGCTTGGATCTGGGTGATGATTTGGGAAGTTTCCGTCGGGCTGTGGATATAAAATTTGAGCGTCCAAATTTAACGCCTCGCAAATTTCGGGCAGTACCGCTCCGACCGCGCCGTTTGCGCAGTCGATGACGATTTTAAGCGGCAAGGCTTTTAGATGTGCAAACTGTTCTATAAGAAAATTTTTATAAGGCGTCGCGATGTCGAATTTCTCGGCTCTCAAATCATCGGGGATTTGCGTTTTTGCCGCGATGCCTGCTAGCACGGCGACTTTTAACTTTTGCAAATCCTCGCCGAAGTAACTATCCTTAAAAATCGTGATTTTAAAGCCGTTGTACTCTTTTGGATTATGAGAGCCGGTTATCATTATATTTGCGTCAAATTTATCCGAAAACACGCTAAAATACCCGACCGGAGTCGGTAGCAAGCCGATATCGTAGACTTTGATCCCGGCCAAATTTAGCCCGCTAACCAGCCAGCCGAAAATCTCATTCGCACTTAGCCTAGCGTCATATCCTACGCTAACGTTTTTTGCGCCTCGGCGTAGCATCTCTCGACCCAAATTTAACCCGATCGCTTTGACGCTGATTTCATTTAGATCGCGCTCGTAAATGCCGCGTATATCGTATTCTCTAAAAATTTCGTCTATCAAAATTTTACCTTTATAAATTTATTTTATTTTAAGACGGCGTATTTTAGCATTTTTGGGTTAAATTTTACTAAACGGCGACGTCTCCAAGCTTTGCGTTGATGGCTTCTATCAAACTTTGCGGCGCGATTTTGATCTGTTTTCCGCGCACCCCGGCACTCACGTAGACGTAATCTTGCTTTAAAATCCTCTCGTCAAAAAACGTCTCGAACGCCTTTTTCATCGCTATCGGCGAGCAGCCGCCCCTGATATAGCCCGTCACTTTTTCAAGTTCTCTTAAGTTTAAAAGCTCGCATTTTTTATGCCCGCTAAGTCTAGCCAGAGCCTTTAAATTTAAGCTCAAATCGCCCTGTATGCACGCTACGACGTAGCCTTTAGGCTCGCATTCGCAGACGATGGTTTTATATATTTTTTCTATTTGCTCGCCGCAAATGGCAGCTACGTGAACGGCGCTCAGATCGCTTTCGTCCACTTCGTATTCGACTAGCTCATAGGGGATATGTTTACCGTCCAGAAACCTCGCGGCATTTGTTTTATGTACCATTGCCTTCTCATTTTTCAAAAATTTAAGATATAATTATAGCTAAAAATTTAAGGAGAATAGATGGCTGAAGAGACGCAAAGCAAAAAAAGCAGTAGCTTAGTTCTAATCATAATCATCGTTATTTTGATACTACTTTTGGTGGTCGGAGGATTACTTGCATTTTTACTAATGAGCGGCAATGACGACGCTACGCAGGGGCAAACGGCACAAGCGCAAACCGAGCAAGTCCAATCAGCGGCACCAAAAAACACGGCAGGTAAGCGCTCAAACGACTACATAAATATGGGGCCCGTTTATCCGCTCGATCAGTTTATCGTAAATTTACTTAGCGAAAGCGGCTCAAGATACCTAAAAACAAAGGTCGATCTAGAGCTTAGCGCCGAGACGCTAACGCCTGAAATCGACAAGAAAAAACCGCTAATCAGGGACATCATAGTATCCACCCTCTCATCTAAAACGTATGAAGAGGTAAGCACTCAAAAAGGCAAAAACCGCTTAAAAGATGAGATAGTCGACCGCCTAAACGAGGTTTTGGCCGACGGTCATATAAAAAATATCTACTTTACTGACTTTGTGGTGCAATGATCGGCATAGATATCGTAGCGATCTCGCGAATCTCAAGGCTTAAAGAGCGGCGAGGCGAGGATTTTTTGAGATATTTTTTGAGCGACGATGAGATAAATATCGCAAAAACGGACGCTACGATAGCGGGATTTTTCGCAGCTAAGGAAGCTATCAGCAAAGCTCTTGGCTGCGGGATCTCGGCTGAGTTTTCCTTCTTTGACGCTCAAATTTATAAAGACGAGAAAAACGCTCCAAAAGTAAAGCTCTCAGAAAAAATCATTAAAAATTTTAATCTAAAAGACGCACAAATCACCATCAGTCACGACGGCGGCTTTGCGATAGCTGCAGCAATACTGCAAAAAGCGGATTAGGCTTTTAAATTTGACTCTGATTTACTAAATTTAACAACCATCGTCGACTCTGTCTTTTTATCCAGCAAACGAAAGCCAAATTTGAGTGTTTTTAGTTCGTGCCGATTTAGCACAGCAATCCTCAAATTTGATCCTATAAGGCCGCAAATTTAATCGCACTGCAGCACTAGCCAGCTTTTATCAAATTTCCTCTCGCGTAGATCGCTTTTTCTGAT
>CALISV010000002.1 GCA_938041615.1 uncultured Campylobacter sp.
CCGCGCCGGTAACGTCAAATTTGCCTAAAGCATGCAACGGATGGTAAATTTGACCAAAACCGCCGTTTTAACGCTAAGATTTGCCCGATCTTGCGAGGCGGCGTGAGCTATCTTTTAGGGCAAAAGCTAAACGAACTAGTATCGTAAGCTTGCCTGCGCAGGTTTTAAATTTAACCGATTTGTGGATCTATTTTCACAGCCTCTTGTTCGAGCGGACTTTAAGGGGCGGCAACCAAGATAACGGCAAATTTACCTCGAAATCGGTTCAAGTAAGCAAAATTTGGTGTTTTTGCCTTTGATCAGTAAAAGTCGAGCTCTTTTGGGCTCGTCAAAATACTAGGCAATCAAAATAAATATAGAACGTCGCACGACAAACTCGCAAAAGCCAGCGCGACAAAGCATCGCTAAAACAACGCGCCGAGGCTACCACCGATAAATTTTATCCTCATAAGCGATCAGTCTAAACTCCTCTTTGTGGTTGCCGTTGCCGATCGTGTGGCTGTCTTGGCCCGCGCCGAACAAACCGTGCCGCGCCCAAATTTATTTAAAATCACGGAAATCTAAAATTTGCTTGCGACAAACAAGGTCTGAAAAAGCCACATTTAAATTTATCTAAATGCGCCCGAGTAGAAACTTATGCTCGCCAAACGCGGCCCAAAGAGCTAAAAAGTCAAATTTAGATCTCAAACGCGCACGAGCTTGGCTGTCCGCCCTCAAATCCCTTTTTAAACCACGTCATGCGCTGCTTTGACGAGCCGTGCGTGAACGAGTCTGGCGTCACGCGGCCTTGGTATTTTTTCTGTAGCGCATCGTCGCCTATCGCGCTCGCAGCGTTTAGCGCCTCCTCGATGTCGCCGTCCTCTAGCACCTTATAGCGCCCCATGTAGTGCGCCCAGACGCCCGCATAGCAGTCGGCCTGCAGCTCGACTTTGACTTGCAAGGCGTTTTGCTCTACCAGGCTTTTCGTGCGCGATTTTAGCTCGTTTATTTTACCGAGCGTGCCTAGTAAATTTTGCACGTGATGTCCGATCTCATGGGCGATCACGTAGGCCTGTGCGAAGTCGCCTGCGGCCTTGTATTTGGCCTCTAGCTCGTCAAAAAAGCTAAGGTCGAGATAGACTTTTTTATCCGCGGGGCAGTAAAAAGGCCCCATCTGCGAGCTAGCCGTGCCGCACGCGCTAGAAACGCCGTCTCTAAAAAGCACCAAACTAGGCTCTTTGTACTGCGCGCCGCCCGCCTTAAACACCTTGCTCCACACGTCCTCGGTCTGCGCCAACACCGCCGAGACGAAGGCGACCTTTTCTTTCTCCTGCGGGCTATCTAACGCCGCTCTTTGAGTGCCTGTACCGCCGCCCTCAAGCAACGCAAATGGGTTAAAGCCCATAAAATACGCCACTGCGCCGATAACCAAAACCACGCGGCCGATGTTTGAGCCTAGCAAAAATCTGATAATCGGTATGAGCGCGCCCAGCGAACCCATGCTGTTTACGCTGTTTTGCCGTCTATCCTCGACGTTGTCGCTTCGTCTGCTGTCTTGCCATTTCATTTTTTACTCTTTCGTTTTGGATTTTTTCTTAAATTTAGCTGCGGGTTGCGCTGTTTTCTTGTCACTTGGCGCTAAATTTAGGGCATATTTTAGCGACTATTTATAAATTTATCGCTTTAGCCTGCTAGCTAGCTCAAATTTGATATCCGTAAATTTGAGTGCATGAAATGCGGTAAATTTGATGGTGAATTTATACTTAAGGCAGGTAATGTAGTGAGGCGCAAAAAGCTCAAGTCAGTCAAATTTGGCTTAAAATCTACTCCCAAATCGATCCAAAATTCTTGCCAGCAAGATCCCAAAAACTATGCCGATACCGTCTGCTACGATATCAAGCAGACTAAAATAGCGATTTGGCACAAAGGACTGCATGATCTCTATCTGGATACCGTAAGCTAGCAAAATAGCGACCTTTGCGCCCAAATTTAGTCTAGAAAAGCCAAAATGCAAAGTAACGTAAAGCGCGGCGAAAGCGATGAAGTGATTTGCCTTGTCCCAGCTGTTTTCGATGAGTTTTATCTGTGCTGGCGTGAGGGCGAGATACTCTATGGCTATCAAAAATATAAAGAAAAATGCGGCGGAAATTTTGGAAAGATTCATGGATTTTAAGGGGTTGTTTTTAAACAAGAAGCGCCGTTTTAAGCGCTTCTAAATTTACTAATTTTATTCTACATCTTATCTTTTGCGGCGATACCCATTAGCCCTAGAGCCGTTTTTATCGAGAGTGCGACGACGGCGAAAAGCTTTAAAAGCTCGTCTTCGTTTTCGCTGCCTACGACGCGATTTTCGTTGTAAAATTTATGAAAATTCGCTGCCAAGCTCTTTAAGTAGTCGCAAATTTTATTTACCGCGCGCGTGTTAAAGCTATCGACTAAAATATCGTTTAGCGTTAGCGCCTCAAATAGCAGATTTTTGCCGTCTTCATTCAAATTTGCAAATTTCACGCCCGCGACATCGGCGACGTTTTTGCCAGCTTTTGCGAAAATTTGATTGATCCTAGCGTGCGCGTAGTTGATATAAAATATCGGGTTTGAGCTATCCTCACGCTTTAGCTCGTCCACGTCAAACTCCAGGTGCGTGTCGCAGCGCTTGCTGAGGAATATAAATCTAAGCGCCTCGTAGCCGATCTCCTCAACCACGTCGCTCATCAGCACGACGTTGCCAGCGCGCTTGCTCATCTTGTAGGCTTCGCCGTCTTTTAGCAGGCTCACCATCTGCGAAAGTATGATTTCAAGACGGTTTTCATCGTATCCTAGCAGATGTAGCGCCGCCTTCATGCGTGCGATGTAGCCATGGTGATCGGCGCCCCAGATGTTGATACAGCGGTCAAATCCGCGCCTAAATTTATCGTCGTGATACACGACGTCGCCAGCCAGATAGGTGCCGCGACCGTCCTCGCGCACGATGACGCGGTCTTTTTCGTCGCCCACTTCGCTTGATTTTAGCCAGATTTTACCCTCACTCTCATAGATGCCGTTCTCGCTTTTTAGGCGATCTAGCGTAAGAGGGAGCTTGTCATAGTAGCTCTTTTCGCTAGCCCAGTTTTCGATGAAAATTTGAGCGTCGGCTAAATTTTGCTTGATCAAAACCAGCACCCTATCCTTACCAAACTCGGCGAGTTCTAGATTTCGGCTCTCATCGTAAAATATCTCTTTGCCGAATTTCTCCAGCGCTTCTTTTGCGATAGGCTCGATATAGTCGCCGCGGTAAAATTTCTCCGGATATGCCACGCTCTCGCCAAATAAATTTTCGCGCGCCCAAAGCGAAATGGATGTGCCTAGAAGCTCGATTTGATTGCCTGCGTCGTTGATGTAGTATTCAGTCGAGATATTTTCGCCGATATGAAGCCCGACGCGAGCTAACGTATCGCCGAAAACCGCGCCTCTAACGTGCCCGATATGAAGCGGACCGGTCGGGTTTGCGCTGACGTACTCGAGCAAAATTTTCTCGCCGCTAGTTCCTCCGCCTTTTGCAAACTCGCTCGGGCTCGCAAGGCTAGCGGAGGCAAATTTATCCAAAAATGCAGGCTTTAGTTTAAAATTTATATAGCCGTTTAGCGCCGTAGCTTCAAAAACTTCGCTATTTTCAAATTTAGACGCTAGCTCGGCGGCGATGGCTACGGGGGATTTTTTGAGCTGTTTTGCCAGACTAAAAGTAGGCATCGCGTAGTGCGCCAAGCCCTTATCTTTTGGCTTTTCCAGCGCAAAGTCAAAGTCTACGGCGCCTTTTATCTCGTTTATTACGCTTTTTTTCAACGCCTTTCCTTACGCGTTTTTAGCCGTATCTTCAGTCTTTGCGGCGGTTGCGGTTTCTTCTTTTTTCTCTTCTACTTTTTCTACATTCTCGGCTTTTTTATCGTCTTCCATTTCTGATTTAAAGCTTTTTATGCCCTTACCTAGGCCTTTTGCGAGCTCGGGGATCTTTTTCGCTCCAAAAAGCAAGACCACGATAAGTAAAATAATAAGCAATTGTTGGACGCTTGGACCCATTTTTTCTCCTTTTGATTTTCGTTATATTAGCATAATTTTATCAATTATTCCATTTGTTAATAATCTCTTTTGCGTCTAAATTTGACGTTTTTAGGCGCATCGAGCGCAAAATCGAGCGCAAATTTTCGTAGCAGCTTTGCAGATCGTCGTTTATCAAAAAATAATCGTACTCTAAGATATGCTCCATCTCGCCGACCGCGTTTACTAGCCGCTTTTCGATGGTTTCCGCGCTATCGGTGCCGCGATTTTGCAACCTTGATTTTAGCTCATTTTTGCTAGCAGTCGTGATAAAAACGGAGGTAATATTTTGGGCAAATTTTGATTTAGCGATATTAAAACCCTGCACGTCGATGTCAAAAATGGCAATTTTGCCCTCTTCAAGCGCCTTTAAAACGGGCTTTAGTGAGGTGCCGTAGTAGTTGCCGTGCACGCGCGCCCACTCCAAAAACTCGTCCGCATCTATGCCTTTTTTAAACTCGTCTT
>CALISV010000003.1 GCA_938041615.1 uncultured Campylobacter sp.
TTAAAAGATGAAAAAGTTGCGTCGAAATTTTATTATTCAGCGCGCCTTTGCCCGCTTCGTTACCTCTTTTTTGCGCATCAAAGGCGGTTAGATCGTCTTTAAATTCCGCTATTAGCAAGTTCGCATCGTCCGTTGCGAACATCTTTTTTCCTTTGCCTTCGTAGATCAGCTCTTTTTTTTGCATTTTTGCACTCCTTATTTTAGCTGTAAAATTTTGATCGCGTCAATCGCCGATTTTAGTTGTATATCGTCGTTTACGTTAGCCTCAGTTATTATAGTCTTATTGTCCGTGATTTTCGTAGCGTTTTTGTCGCTATTTGCGTCTATTTTACTCAGTTCGTTGGTTAGGTGTTTTTTTAGTTCGCTCTCTTTTATAGAAAAGGCATTTTCGTCATGCTGAGGCACTTTACCTGGAAATACGACAATATCAGGTTCCACGCCCGTTGCTTGTATAGTGCGGCCGCTAGGCAAATAGTAGCGCGCGATAGTTAGGCGGATAGCCTCTTTGTCGTCCACAGGCAGGATGATCTGCACGCTGCCTTTGCCAAATGTCTTTTCGCCGATAACAACGGCTCGTTTGTGGTCTTGTAGCGATCCGCTCACGATTTCGCTTGCGCTCGCGCTTCCGCCGTTAACCAGCACCGCAAGCGGCAAATTTGTGATTTTATTTGCTCTTGCGGCTTTAAATTCGCTATTTTCGCTCTCGTTTCTGCCCTTTTGAGATACGATCACGCCGCTATCTATAAACAAATTCGTTAGTCCGACCGCTTGGTTTAAAAGTCCGCCCGGGTTGTTTCGAAGGTCAAGGATGATGCCTTCCGCTTTTGGATATTTTTTGATAAATTCCTCGGCCTTTTCGGTTACGTGTTTATCAAAATTCGTCACGCGAAGATAGAGGATGTTGTCTTTTTCGATCATCTTTGCGTAAACGGACTCGACCGAGATGATGTCGCGCACGAGCTTCACGTCAAACGGCTTTTGCTCGCCTTTTCGCACGATGGTTATCGTGATAGGCGTCTTTGGTTTGCCGCGCATTTTATTAACCGCTTCGTCTATGGTGGTGCCTAGAGTCGCGTTTCCGTCGATGCGAAGGATGATGTCGCCGCTTTTTATGCCGGCTTTATCTGCAGGCGTATTTTCTATAGGCGAGATGACCGTTAGCGCTCCGTCTTTCATGCCGACGGTTATACCAAGGCCGCCGAATTCCCCGTTTGTCTGCACCTGCATATCTTTAAACGCTTTTTCGTTTAAAAATCCCGAATGCGCGTCAAGGTTGTTTAAAAGCCCCTCTATAGCCTTATCCACGATCTCTTTAAACTGTAAATCATCAACATAGTATTTTTCGATAGTAGAAATGGTTTTTGTAAGTTTAGAGAGCGATTGCAGTTTGGAATTCGATCCGTCCTCGGTGGCTTTAGCATTTAAATTTGCGCTAAAAACCGCTCCGAATATCATCGCGCCCGCAACGCTCGAAAACAAAAACATCTTTTTTTTATTCAAAGTTAATCTCCTGCCTTTTTAAGTGGGGCTATTTTAGTTAAATTTGCCTAAAAATAGGATAAAAGATTTAATAAAATTTAACTTTATTTCGTAAGTATTTATATTATATCACTTAGATAACTTGACAATAATCGACTAAAGTTATATAATACGGTCAATATAAACTAAAGGAGAAAAAATGGCGAATTTAGGCGAAAATTTAACAGCGCAAATGCAAGATCTAGTAGAAAAAGGCGTCGCGTTAGCGATACATGCGAAAAATCCGCAAACCTTTCCGCTTCATTTGCTTTGGGCCCAGGTCGCAGATAGCGGCTCGCTACTCAACCAAGTCTTTAACAAAATGAACGTCAACAAGGACGCAGTGGAGCTTGAAGTAAAAAGCAAAGCCGCACAGCTACCGACAAGCTCAAACGTCAGCAAGGAAAACGTGCAAATTTCAAAAGAGCTCATAAACTCTCTTGAAAGCGCAAAAGCCCTGATGGTGAGCCTAGGAGATAGCTATATCGCGGTGGATACGTGGATTATCTCGGCGCTTGAGCTGCCTGAAATTAAACAAATTTTAGGCAAATTTACAGACGTTTTAGAAATCCGCAAAAATTTAGAAAGTATAAGGGCAGGGCGCAAGATAGATAGCCAAACCAGCGACGAGACGCTAGATAGTCTTGAAAAATACGGTATCGATCTCACCGCAAAGGCACTAAACAAGGAGCTTGATCCGGTTATCGGGCGCGATGAAGAGATCACGCGCATGATGCAAATTTTAATAAGAAAAAGCAAGAATAATCCTATTTTGTTAGGCGAGCCGGGCGTTGGTAAAACTGCTATCGTTGAGGGCCTCGCGCAAAAAATCGTGGCAAAAGACGTGCCTACGAGCCTAGCAAACAAACGCGTAGTAGCACTCGATATGAGCGCGCTAATCGCTGGCGCGAAGTACCGCGGCGAATTTGAAGACAGGCTAAAAGCCGTCATAAACGAAGTAAAAAGCGCCGGAAATATCATCCTCTTTATCGACGAGATACACACCATCGTGGGCGCAGGTGCAAGCGAAGGCAGCATGGACGCGGCAAATATCCTAAAACCCGCGCTTGCTAGAGGCGAACTGCACGCCGTGGGCGCTACGACGCTAAAAGAGTACCGCAAGTATTTCGAAAAAGACGCCGCGTTGCAACGCCGCTTTCAGCCCATCGACGTCAAAGAGCCTAGCGTAAACGAAGCGCTTCAAATTTTACGCGGTATAAAAGAGCGCCTCGAGGTGCACCACGGCGTAACTATCACCGATAGCGCGCTGGTTGCGGCGGCAAAGCTGAGCGACCGCTATATCTCAAACCGATTCTTGCCGGATAAAGCGATCGATCTCATCGACGAGGCCGCGGCCGAGCTAAAAATGCAGATAGAAAGCGAGCCGTACGAACTAGCCCGCATCAAACGCGAGATCGTAACGCTACAAGTCGAAAAAGAAGCGCTAAAAATGGAAGACGAGGCTAAAAACGCGGCTCGCCTAAGCGAAATCGAAAAAGAAATCGCCGATCTAAACGAGCAAAAACACGCCCTTGACGGTAAATTTGAAAACGAAAAGGCGGTTTTCGGCGGTATCTCAAAAGCTAAAAAAGAGATAGATAGCCTAAAAAGCGAGGCCGAGATAGCGCGCAGAAACGGCGATTTGCAGCGCGCGGCCGAGATAGAATACGGCAAAATTTTAGAAGCGGCCAATCGCCAAAAAGAGCTCGAAAAAAAATGGGACGAGATGAAAAAGGGCGGCGTGCTACTAAAAAATCAGGTCGATGAGGAGCTGGTGGCCGAAATACTAAGCAAATGGACGGGAATTTCGGTCAGCAAAATGCTAACTAGCGAAAAGCAAAAATATCTGATGATCGAGGAGCATTTACGCGAAAGCGTCGTTGGTCAGGATGCCGCTTTGCACGCATTGGCAAGAGCTATCAAGCGAAACAAGGCCGGCCTAAACGAGGGCGCGCGGCCGATCGGTTCGTTTTTGTTTTTAGGGCCTACTGGCGTGGGTAAAACGCAGTCGGCAAAGGCTTTGGCTAAATTTTTATTTGACGACGAGCGCGCGCTCATACGCTTTGATATGAGCGAATACATGGAAAAGCACAGCGTCTCTCGCCTGCTCGGAGCGCCTCCTGGATACGTGGGTTACGACGAGGGCGGACAGCTAACCGAAGCCGTGCGCAGACGTCCGTATAGCGTCATACTTTTTGACGAGATCGAAAAGGCTCACAAGGACGTGTTTAACGTGCTTCTAGGCATCCTAGACGACGGAAGGGCGACTGATAATAAAGGCGTGACGGTCGATTTTAAAAACACGATCATCATCCTCACGTCTAATATCGCGTCAAATTTCATCATGGATCTAAAAGGCGAGGAGCGCGAGCAAGCGGTCAAAAACGAGCTTAAAAACTACTTTAAACCCGAGTTTTTAAACCGATTGGACGATACGATAATCTTTAATCCGCTTGATGAAGACGGGCTAATAAAAATCGTAGATATAATGTTTAAAGAGCTCGAAAAAACGCTGCAAAATCGCGGCATAAAAGCAAGCCTAAGCGAAGAGGCGAAGAAATTTATCGCGGGTGCGGGCTTTGACATCGTTTACGGCGCTAGACCGCTTCGCCGAGCGCTATACGAGCTGGTCGAGGATCCGCTAGCTGATATGATCCTGCGCGACGAGCTTGAAAGCGGCGACGAGATCGTAATCGGCAGCGATAAAGAAAAAATAACGATCTCTAAATTTTAACCCAAATTTACGGTCGCGTTTTTGGCGCGGCCGTTTTTTATCTCGCATCAAATTATCTAAATTTTACCGCGCAATTATCTTATATTATATAGACTGCTCAAATTTGAAAACAGCATATTGACTCGCAAATTTAGCTAAATTTCAAATTTAGCAAGCTCGCGTGCCGTTTAGCCGCCCGGATCAAATTTAGCAAAACCGCTCAAATTTAGCGCCTATTCTCCGCTTAACTCCTCAGCCACCTGCGCAGCGAGCTTTAGCTTTTCGCTATCAAAATGCGTGTAAATGCGCGAAGTGTTTAAGCTCGCGTGTCCGAGCGCTTCTTGCACCAAAACTAGGTCTTTTTGCTTTTTATAAAGCATCGTGGCAAAGGTATGACGCAGCATGTGAGCGCCGTTTTTTTCCTTACGGATGCCCGCTTTAAAGAGGATCTGCTCGACGATGCGGCTCACGTATGCTTGCGTTAGGCGCGTGCCTTTTTTGTTGATAAAAAGATAGCCTTCTTTATTTATATAGTTTATCGCGATCGCGTCTAGGTGGGCTTCGATGAGGCGGCGTTTGATCATTACGACGCGGTATTTGTTGCCTTTGCCTCGGATCCTGATAACGTAGAGTTCGCCGTCCTCGGCGATATCTTTGCGCTTTAGATTTAGCGCCTCGCTCACGCGGATGCCGGTGAAAATGATAATTTTGATGATAAGCTTGTTGCGATTGGCGTTGCTTTTAAACTCCGCGTTTTCGATCGCTTCTAAAAATCTCTTGACCTCATCCTCGCTCATAAACTCAGGCAGTTTTTGCCCGCGCGCTCCGCCCACGCCGCCCCAGTTTTTTAGCTCGATGTCAAAGACGTGCGCCTTGCCGTCCTCTTCGTTTTGCTTATCCAAAAATGCGAAAAAATTTATCGCGCTTATGCGGTAGTTTTTCTTGCTCGCGTCGCTTAGCCCGCCCGTGACGCTAGCTAGCACCTCGCTTAGCAGCTCCTCGTCGATCTGTTTTAGGCTCTCTAGCTCGTAAAATTTGAGCGTCTCGAATATCTTTTTAAGCGGATTAAAATATGTATTTATACCCGTTAGTCCTGCGTTTCTAGCCGATTTTACGAGGCCGTCTAGCTGATCTATGTTTTTTATCTCGCGACTAAGGGCGAAATTTACGCTTGCTAGCGCCTTTGGGTCGCGAAGCTCTTTGTTTGAGAGCGAGCTAAGCTTAAATTTGACGTATCTCGTGAGCCAAAATATAAACGAGTTTTCAAAACTATCCTTGCAATCAAGCGCGTATTTCAAGATATTTTCCTTAAATTTATAAAAATTTGAAAAGCATTATAACCAAACGCTTCTAAAAAATAAATTTTGGGGTAATCTGAAAAACACTTTTAATTAAAATATTAATATTATCATTTAAGTTAAGTTATGATAAAGTTACGAAACCATTTTGATTCAAAGGAGAAAAAATGCAATCAACGCTAGGTTCGCGTCGTAGCTTTATCGCTGCGGCGGGTGTTTTTATCGCGGCGACCGCGCTTAGGGCCGCTCCGAATAAATTTGAAAAAACCAAAGGTCCGCGCTACGGCATGGTCATCGACCTCACGCGCTGCGTCGGCTGCCAGTCGTGCACGATGAACTGCGCTATGGAAAACAACGTCCAAGCAGGCGCCTTTAGGACGATCGTTTCGGAGTACGAAGCTAGCGACAAAGACGGCAACCGAGCTGTTATCGCCTCGCTGCCGCGCCTTTGTAATCACTGCGAAAATCCAGCCTGTATCGACGTTTGTCCGACGGGCGCGAGCCACCAAAGAAACAACGGCATCGTCAAAGTAAATAGCGCCGAGTGTATCGGCTGTGCTCTATGCGCCGAGGCCTGTCCGTATCACGCCAGATACCTAAGCATGCAGACCTATAAGGTCGATAAATGCACCTTTTGCGATCACAGACTGCGCGAGGGATTGCTACCTGCGTGCGTGGAGACTTGCGTCGGCGGAAGCCGCATAATAGGCGATCTAAACGACGAAAACTCAAATATCAGGAAATTTTTAGCCGCTCACGAGACGATGGTGCTAGATAGTCCGAAAAATACGCATCCGCAGGTTTTTTACTACGGCGTGAGCGAAATTTTGGCTAAGAACGACAAGGAACTGGCGGCTAAAAAAGGCTACAAACAAGCGATCAGCTGGAGCGAAGAGATCGCGCTGTAAGGAGAAAATAATGCAAAGACGAGAATTTCTAAAAAACGCGGCGATGATCTCGGCCGTAGGCGCGACCGCTGCGGTAGCGGACGACGCTGCTAAAATAAAAGACGACTATAAACCGCAGGGCAGCTCGCTTCAGCCCGAATTTAGCGTAAAAGACGGCAAAATTTCGATGAACGACGGCCATAGCGTGGTATTTTCTATGTGTCACGGCTGCGTGGCAAAGTGCGGACTGCGCCTGCACGTGGACGAAAAAGCAGACCGCGTACTAAGATGCACGGGCAACCCCTATCACCCGCTATCAAACGTGCACTGGGCGAGCTTTGAAACCTCGATAAACGACGCGTTGCTAGCAACAACGGCTAGCGGCGAGGACGATCGGCGCGCTACTGTATGCGCTAGAGGCGCGGCGCTACCGGAGATGATAGCTTCGCCTATTAGGATTTTATCGCCGCTTAAGCGAGTAGGCAAAAGGGGCGAGGGCAAGTGGAAAAAGATCAGTTTCGAACAGCTCATCGAGGAGGTCGTCGAGGGCGGAGATCTTTTCGGCGAGGGGCACGTGGACGGGCTTAGGGCTATACTCTCAGACGAGCTCATCGACGAGGCAAATCCCGAATACGGCACCAAGCGCAACCAGCTTTTAAGCTTTTATCTCTACGACGGACGCTCGGATATCGTCGATCGCTTTATAAAAAAATCATTCGGCACTATAAATCACTATTCCCACGGCGGTATCTGCGGCGGCGGTTTTAGAGTCGGCGGCAAGATCGCACATAATGCAAAGGGCTTTGCTCACACCAAACCCGACTACGAAAACTCCAAATTTACCATCTACTGGGGCACCTCGCCGGCAAACGGCGGAAATCCGTTCCAAAAGCAAGCCAAAATGGTCGCCCACGCAAGAAGCACAAACGATGACTTCAGCTATGCGGTGGTAGATCCGACGCTAACAAACGCCGTCAAATTCGCCGCCTCCGATAAAGGCCGCTGGATCGGTATAAAACCCGGCACCGACACTGCGCTTGCTATGGCGATGATACGCTGGATCATAGAAAACGAAAAATACGCCGCAAACTACCTCATGCAGCCAAATTTGGAGCAGGCAAAGCTAGCGGGCGAAATACACTGGTGCAACGCCACCCACCTAGTCATCACGCAAAAAGGCCACCCAGACTACGGCAAATTTGCGCTCGTGGGCGACGAGTGGCAGGTCTGCTCTCAAAGCGGCAAAATCCAAAGCTATAAGATAAACGAGCCGGCCAAGCTCTACTACAAGGGCAAAATTTTACTTAACGGCAAAAAAGTCGAGGTCAAAAGCTCGATACAGCTGCTAAAAGAGTCCGCCTACAAACACAGCCTCAAAGAGTACTCTAAAATTTGCGGCGTGAGCGTGGATGATATCCTCTGGCTGTGCGAAAATTTCACCAAAAACGGCAGGCAGGTCAGCACCAACGTCCACGGCGGCATGATGCACACGCAAGCGGCGATGAGCGCGTACGCGATCTTTTGCCTAAATACGCTAATGGGCACATACGGCTACAAGGGCGGCAGTGTAAACGCAAGCGCGGGCACTCATGAGTTTTTAAAGGGTAGATACGATCTAGAGAGCTTCGAGGGCGCATACAAACCAAACGGACTAAATTTATCCCGCTCGGGCAAGTATTACGAAACGAGCTCGGAGTTTAAGCGCAAAGTCGCAGCCGGCGGTAGCGGTTATCCTGCGCAGCAGCCGTGGTATCCTATCTCGATGCCGCTAGTAAACGAAACGCTCACTAGCCACGCCGCAGGCTACCCGTACAAGGTAAAAGCGTTTATAAACTATATGACAAACGTGATGTACGGGCAGGCGGGGCTCGAGGTCGCGGTGCTTGACGCGCTAAAAGATAGCAAAAATTTACCGCTTTTCATCGGTATCGACGCCTTTATGAACGAGACCAACGCCTACGCCGACTACATCGTGCCAGACGGGGTAAATCTCGAAAACTGGGCGCTTCCAAACTCGCTTTGGGGCACGATAGCTAAAACCTCGGTCGTGCGCTACCCGGCCGTCGCCGCCAAACAAGACCGCGCCGCAGACGGCACGCTGATCGACGTGGAGGCCTTTTATATCGCGGTGGCAAAGAGGCTCGGGCTAAAAGGATTTGGCAAGGGCGCCTTTAAGGACAAGGACGGAAAGCCGATGGATCTGGATACGAAGGAGCAGTATTACGCCGCAGCGCTGGCAAATTTGGCCTTTGACGGAGAGGGCGTAAAGGATATCAGCAAAGAGGACTTAAAACTCAGTAAAATTTCAAAAACCATGAAAAAGCTAGAGCCGTTTTTAAAAGACGAGGAAAAACCAAAAGTCGCAAACGTGCTGGCAAAGGGCGGTAGGTTTGACAGCTACGAGAGTGCGTACAAGGGCGATAAAACCACGGTAAAAGTCCCGGCTGCTACGCCTGCTGCGATCTACTACGAGCCGCTTGGCGGACATAGGCACTCTATCACGGGCGAGTATATGCCTGGCACTCCTAGCCTCGCTCTGCCTGTGGCTAGCGACGGCACTCCGCTAGAAAAGTTTTTCCCAAAATCGGAGTGGAAATATCTCGTAAGCTCGAGAAAATCAAACATCCAGCACTACTACACGATCGTTAGTCCAAAGCTACGCGCCATACATCCGAAAAATTTCGTAAGGATCGCCGAGGATATCGCGAGCGAGCAGGGTATCAAGACGGGCGACAAGGTCAAGATCACGACGCCGTACGGCTCGCAAACTGGCGAGGCCTTCGTAACAAACGGCGTTGCTAGCGGCGTCATCAGCCTCGAGCACGGATTTGGACACGATGAGTTTGGCGCTAGAGTGCATTTTATCGACGGCAAACCGGCCTTTTGGCTAGAAAACGCGGAAAAAGGGGTAAATCACAACAAACTTGGCCTACTAGATCCGAAACGAAAGGGCAAATTTAGCCTAAACGACTGGCTAGTGGGCACTTGCGCCAGACAGGCACTACCTGCAAATATCCGTAAAATCGGCTAAATTTAACGCGGCGGCCTCGGCTTAGCTGGGTCGCCGTTAA
>CALISV010000004.1 GCA_938041615.1 uncultured Campylobacter sp.
TCATCTACTGTCATTCCATTTTGAATACATACTGATAAAGTATTGATTGACTGTGTCAAATCAGCTTTGGAAGTTATCTGTGCTCCTAAAATTTTTCTGCTGCCTCTTTCAAATACCACTTTAAATTTTACTTTTTCAGCTCGATTTTATAGCCAAGACCCGGCGAGTTTTTGATGAGTCCGGCGCCCACTTTATCGCGTATTCGCTTGATAAATGTTCTAACGGCCGGATCGTTTACCTTTTCGCCAAACCACACCACGTTTCTGATCTCCTCGGTTAAAACAAGCGTGCCAATACGTTTAACCAAAAGCGAGATAAAGGCCAGCTCTTTTTTGGTTAGCGCGATCTCTACGCCGTTTTTTACGAGCACTTTTTTGGTTTGGTTAAACGAATATCCGCCCGAAATCTCGATGATATCGGCGCCTATGATTTTGGTTTTTACGATCTGCTCCAGCACGACGAAAAGCTCGTCCATGTCGATAGGCTTGATCACGTATTTATCGATACCCACGTCGATAGCTTTTAGCAGCTTTTCCTTTTCGCTATACGCGCTTAGGATCACTACGGGCGTGTTTTTTGAGAACTCTTTTATCTGCCTTGACATCTCAAGCCCGTCCATGATAGGCATCATGATGTCGGCTATCACGATATCGGGGCTAAATTTTTTAAATTTCTTAAGACCTTCGTCGCCGTTTGAGGCCGATATGACCTTTTGAAATACGCCCCCGAAAACCTCTTGCATCGACTCCCTTATGCCATCCTCGTCCTCGACTAGCAGTAGCGTTAGCTCTTTAAATTTTTTCATTTTTCATCCTTTAGCGGCAGCTTTATCTCAAATTCCGCTCCAAATTTTACGTTTTTAGCGCCGGCGCTTCCGCCGTGATTTTTGGCTATGCTTTTTAGCATATATAGACCGATCCCAGTACCCGCACTCGGGTGCTTCGTGGTAAAATACGGCTCAAAAATCTTGTCCATTATCTCCTCTTTTATACCGCCGGCGTTATCCGTTACTCTTATGATAGCAAATTTATCCTTTGTTTCTAACGTTAGCGTTACTTTTTTATCGTTTTTTTTATTTGCCAGTGCATCTTTGGCGTTAGAAAGCAGGATAATCACGGCCTGACAAAGCTGCGACTCGAAACCGTAAATTTGACCCTCGCCTTTTAGCTCCAAATTTACGTCTATGCCCTCTTTTTCGTAGGTTCCCTGCACCATCTTTAGCGCGTTTTCTACCGCAGCCGAGGGCAAGAAAGCCTCCCTCTCGCGCTCGACGCTAAAAAAGTTTCTAAAATCCTCGATCGTCTGCGACATACCCTTTATCACGCGCTTTGCGTGCTCGTAGCCGGCCTCGAATTTCTCGTTTGCTTTGACGCCCTCTTTTAGCTTAAAAAGCGTGATGCTAAGCTCGTTTAAAGGCTGTCGCCACTGGTGAGCGATGTTTGCGATCATCTCGCCCATCGAGGCTAGACGCGACTGTAAAAAGAGCATTTTGGTCTTTTCCTCGTTTTTCTTAATCTCGGCTTTTACCAAATTTTCTAGATTTTGGTTTAAATTTACGAGCTTGGCCGTCTGCTCGGCGACTCTGTTTTCGAGATTTTCGTTTAAATTTAGTAGCTCTTTTTTCGTCTTTTCAAGCTCGTTGTTGAGATTTATCACGTCCGTCACGTCGTATCTGATCGCAAGAAATTCCTCGATCTGCCCGCTTAAATCCAAAATCGGGATGATAGTCGTGTTTAGATAGACGTCGCGGCCGTCTTTGGTGCGGTTTCTTATCGTGCCTTTGTGCACTTTTTTGGCCAAAATCGTCTCCCAAAGCCGCGCGTAAACATCCTTTGGCACCTCGGGATGGCGCACGATGTTGTGATTTGCGCCGATTAGCTCCTCGCGCGTAAAGCCAGACATCTTACAAAACTCGTCGTTTACGAAGGTGATAGTGCCGTTGGTGTCGGTCTTTGAGACGATGTTACTAGCCTCGATAGCCTCTTGATACTGCCTGAATCTCGCTTTGATCTTATCCATTGCTCGCCGTAAATCCTATAAAAGATAGATAAATTCCGTAAATTATTATCGCTGCGCCGCTTAAATTTAACGCATGTTTTTTAAATTTTTCGCTCGCGACCTTTAAAATAAGTGCGTAAAAACTCATCGCAAAAAAGCTAACTATGCCAAACGTGGCCGTTATCGCCGCGCCCTTTGCTCCGCTGCCGCTAGCTACTGCTAAAGCTAAAAAATAATAAACCACTCCGCACGGCAGCAGCCCGTTTAAAAACCCGAGCGTCAAAAACCCGAGCACGCTATTTTTAGAGATTGCGGCTTTGATTTTTTCGTTTAAAATTTTGGATAAAAATGCGTTTTTCTCGATGAAATTTAACAGCGCTCCGCGCCTAATGAGCGCCGCGCCCAAAACCGCCATAAAAACGCCGATAGCAAAAAACAGGTAGCCTCGCGCCGCAAGAGATAGCGTAAATACGCCGCCAAACGACCCGAAAATAAAGCCAAGTAGCATATAAGCGCAAATTCTAGCCAGGTTATATCCCGCTATCATCGCCGCGCTAAAAATTTTACCTTTGCCGCTCAAAAACCGCGCGAGCAATATAGCAAAACCGCCGCACATACCCGCGCAGTGGCCCACCGAGCTAAGCGCCGCGACGCTCAAAATCGAAACAAACTCCGCGCCGCTCATCAAATTTGACCGTCAAATTTCATTTGCGAATTTTAGCCGCGCTAGAGTTAAATTTGACACGCAAATTTAACTCTAGATTTTGCTCAAATTTGACCGCGACTAGCAACTATAAAATTTCTAAAAATTGTTTAAAGATATATTTGCTCTCGCTCGGTCCGCCGCTAGCCTCGGGGTGATGCTGCACCGAAAATACCGGATAATCCTTGTACTTCACGCCCTCGATCGTGCCGTCGAAAAGATTTCTATGCGTGATCTCGGCGACCTGCGCGATCTCCTCGGGAACGTTGTAGTTGTGGTTTTGCGCCGTTATCTCGACTGCTTTGGTTTGCAAATTTAAAACCGGATGATTTGCGCCGTGCTGACCGAATTTTAGTTTGTACGTCTCAAAGCCGAATGCATTGCTAAGCAGCTGATGTCCAAGGCAAATACCGAAAATCGGCACCCTTGCTTCGATCAGTTTTTTTATCTGCGCGATCTCGTTTTTTAGGGCTTTGGGTTCGCCCGGGCCGTTTGAGAGAAACACGCCGTTTATCTCGCCTTTGTTAAATTTAGCGATGAGCTCGTCTGCCTGCACGTCGTTAGGGTAAATTTGCGTCTCAAGGCCGGTTTCACAAAGCTCGTTTAGGATGTTTCGCTTCACGCCGTAGTCGATTACGGCGATCTTTTTGCCGTTTGATTTTAGCGGGGCGTAGGCTTTGCTCGCATGATCCCAGCCGCCCTTTTCGTGAGCGTAAATTTGCTCGGTGCTCACCTTTGCTACGTAGTTTATCTCTGAGATTCTAGGCGAGTTTTCGAGCAGCTTTTTTAGCTCTTTTTCGTCTGAAATTTCAGTCGATATTACCGCGTGTAGCGCGCCGTTATCGCGTAGCATCTTGGTTAAAAATCTCGTATCGATATCGTAAACGCCAAATTTACCTTGCTCTTTGAAAAACTCTTCCAAGCTTTTTTGCGAACGGAAATTTGACGTAGTAGCGTTAAAATCCCTCATCAAAACGCCGCTAGCGTGGATTTTGGCGCTCTCCATATCGTCCTCGTTTGCGCCCACTATGCCGATTTCTGGCATGGTAAAAACGATAAACTGCCCCGCGTAGCTAGGATCGCTCATGATCTCTTGATAGCCAGTTAGGCTCGTGTTAAAGACCATTTCGCCGCTAGCCGTACCGCTCGCGCCAAAGGCCTTCGCCTGCAAAAAAACGCCGTTTTCAAGGTAGATATAAGCTCTCACAGCATGCCTCGTTTTCTTAGTTCGTCCTCGTAGAGCCGCTCAAATACGATGTCGTACTCCTCGGTGCCCGGGATCAGTTTGCGCTTGTAGCCGTCGATCTTGTCGATGACCACGTCTTGTAAAATTTCATACGTTTTTAGATACTCTTCGATCGAGCCATAGATGATGTTTTTGATACGATTTTCGGAGACCGTGTAGTCGATGAGTCCCTTTTTCCAAGCGCCCTCAAGCACTAGGTGGGCGACGTTGCTAAAGCGGTCTTCGTACGTAAGTATCACGCCGTACTCTTTAGCCAGCTTCTTTTTTACGAGCCAAAACATATTTTTTCTATCGACTTGCATGCTCTCCATATCGTCTTCGTTCTCGGCGAGCACCTCGTTTACGCGCTCTTCAAGCGCTTTTTCTTTTTGTAAATCGTTATCTAAAATTTCTTTCGCGCATGCCGCTACGGGCTCTACTCCGCGCGTTAAATTTACGAATCCGGACTTTAATAAATCAATAGCGATTTTGTGCGCGATGTAGGGTGTGTGTGGGAGTTTTATACGCATTTTTACCTCTCTTTTTGGGCTTGATTTTAACCAAAATTTGGTAAGAAATACCTAAAATCTCACGGAGTTTTTGTTTTGACGGGCGTTTGTTTTAAGTAAAATTCGAATCCAAATTTGACGCTCGGATAAAAATGCTTTTAAGACTGGGCGCTAGTTAAATTTAGGCTTTAGCGTTAAATTTGACGGCGGTAAAATTTAGCCTTTGGAGTCAAATTTGACCGCCAAAGGCAAATTTAGCTTTCGCGTTATCCGCGCAAATTTGAGCTCAAATTTAGACGCGAGCCAAGATAAATTTAGAGCGTTATAGCCCCAATTTTACAAATTTAGCAGATTTCCCGCAGGGCCGTCGGGCGAGGTCGGAGAGACTTCTTGCGTTACGTTTTTTTCGGCTTTTATAAATGGCGGGCCTTGTTTGATTAAAAGCGTGATTTCAGACGCTGCGGTAGGCTCCATTTTGGCCATTATCGCGGAGATTTTTTTAGGACTTAGCGAGTACATGATGCTAGCCGCATCCGCCCTATCCATCGCGCTTAGCACGTCGGCGGCGGCTTGGTCCTTCATCTTGCCGTAAGCCTCGCCGACCTTGTCGCTAGTCATCGCTTTTAGCTCTTTTACGATTTCCTCGTTTTTCTTTAGCAGCTGCTCGGTTTGCTTTTTTTCCTCTTGCGCACGGGCCAGAGTCGCGTTTATCTCGGCCTCTTTAGCGGCTAGTTTGGCGTTTCGCTCCTCAAAAAGCGCCGCCGAACTCGCTCTAAAAGCCTCCAAACTCTGCCTTGCTTCGTCTATTTTGGCAAGCTCTCTTTTTAGCTCGTCTTTTCTAGTTTCAAATATCGAAACGCAGTCCACCGGGATCTTAAAGCCGCTTTGGCTCGCGCTTTGAGCGTTTTCGCCGTTTGCGCCCCAAACGCATAAATTTAAAGTTAGTAAAATCAAAATTTTTTTCAAGCTTTCGCCTCTTTTTGCCTAGTAAAATTCATCGTCGCAAACTCGTCCAGAGCCGCCGCTTCGGCCTTTTTTATCTTTTCTATTTGCGCGCTAAAGTCCTGCGTTTGCAGGTATTTCATCTTTTCGTACTCCAAATTTGCCGCCTTGTGCTGTCGTTCGAGGTGCGCGATGTTTTTTTTCATTAGTTCTAGCCGCTCGGTTAGCAGACTTTTTTCTCTCCGCATCGCACCCAGAAGCTCCAGCGATCCGCGCAGATCGGCCGCAGAGCCGCTAGAGGGCATTTCAAATTTTGAAATTTGCTCGGCGGCCTGCGCTATGAAGCCCTCTATCATCGCCGCTTCGTTTCTGGTTCTTGCCAAATTTAGCTCGATTTTGTCTAAATTTCGCTTTTTTATATTTACGATTTGCGTAAATTTGCTTTTCATCTTAGCGAACTATCGTGTCTTCGCGCTCCGGGCTCGTGGAAACGATGCCGACCCTTACACCCGTGATCTCCTCGATGCGCTTGATAAAGGCTTTTGCATTTGCAGGAAGATCCTCAAATTTACGCGCCCCTTCTACCTTATCCCAGCCCTCAAGCTCCTCGTAGACCGGTTTTACGCCCTCTAAGTCGCTTGGGAAATACTCGATTATCTTGCCGTTTTTCTCGTAGGCTTTGCAGATTTTTACCTTTTTAAAGCCGTCTAAAACGTCAAGCTTCATCAGCGCAAATTTATCCACGCCGTCAAGTCTCGCCGCGTATCTCACGCCAACCGCGTCAAACCAGCCCGTGCGGCGCGGTCTGCCCGTGGTAGCGCCGTATTCGCGTCCGATATCGCGTATCTTTTCGCCGTCCTCACCCATATCTTCGGTCGGGAATGCGCCGTTGCCAACGCGCGTGGTATAGGCTTTGATGATGCCGATTACCTCACCGACGTTTTTAGGGCTTAGTCCGATGCCGCTGCAGCTGCCTGCGGTTACGGTGTTTGAGCTAGTTACGAAAGGATAGGTGCCGTGATCGATGTCTAGCAGTGTGCCCTGCGCGCCTTCTAGCAAGATTTTCTTATCCGCGTCTATCGCATCCCAAACCATGTGCGTGGTATCAACGATAAATTTACCCAGTGCCGCCTCGTAGCTCTTTAGCTCGCCCAAAAGCTCATCGCGAGCAGGAGCTTTGACGCCTAAAACATCCAAAAATGCTTTATTTACCGCAAAATCAGCCAGAATCGCATCGCAAAGCTTTTCGGGATTTTTTAGCTCGCCAACGCGGTGTCCGCTACGGCTGATTTTGTCGCTATATGCAGGCCCTATGCCCTTGCCCGTCGTGCCGATAGCGTGTGCGCCTTTGGCCTTTTCTTTAGCTTGGTCTATTTGTGCATGATATGGCAAATTTAAATGCGCCTTATCGCTTATAAATAGCCGTCCCGAAACGTCTCCAAACTGCTTTAACTCTTCGATTATCGCGGCCGGGCAGAGTACGACGCCGTTACCAATGATGTTGATTATATTTTTATGAAGTATGCCCGATGGAACCTGATGCAGCGCGATTTTCTTGCCCTCTACGACGATCGTGTGGCCCGCGTTGTGTCCGCCTTGACACCTGCACACCATATCGTAGCCGCCGCTTAGCATATCTACGATCTTGCCCTTGCCTTCGTCTCCCCACTGCACGCCCACTATCACGTCAGCCTTGCTCATACTCTCTCCTTTTGATCTAAATTTTCGATTAACGCGTCGGTATATACGCCAAAACCGCTGCTTTTGATACCCTCTATCTCGTAGTTGCCGCCGCCGCTTAGCACGGCGTTGCCGCCCAAAAATCTAAAAAACAGCTTGTCATAATACCTCATCTTTGAATAATATAACGGAACAATTCTTAAATTTTCATATTTTACCGCCTGCGCCAGCTCTTTTATCTCAAGCAGCGCGGTTTTTATCTCGTTCGGCACTAGCGGCAAAATCTCGTCGATGTCACCCACCGTATTTACGAAAGCTAGCCTTTTTAGCCACTCCTCGTTTTGATTTAGGATTTTTTCGATCTCGCCGTGCTCAAATATCGAAATAGGCAAATTTAGCAGCCTGCACACGATCTGCGGGATCGCGATGTGGCTGATTTGTAGTACTGGCGCGAGCTCAAACGACTCAAAAAGCTCCTTTGCGATCTTGACGCTAGTAGCCAGATCGCTCTCGCCGATTAGCTCTGCGCCGATTTGATAGATTTCGGTGCTCGGATACTTAAAAACCGGCTGGATGTAAAACCAGCGTTTAGGCTCGGTATCTTTTAGGCGTCTAAGCACGATGCGAACGACGTCCACGGTGCTATCGGCGCGCAGGCTGATTTGGTGATTTTCGTGATCGCTAAAGCGCACCAGAGCCGTCGGCTGCACGCTTAAGTGCTGATGATATGAAAAAAAAGGCGTCACGATCTCGTGAAATCCGTTTTTCTCCAAAATTTCGCTCGCCGCGCGCTCGATTTTTCTTTTTAGTTTCGCGCTTTGTCCAAAATACAGCCTCGTGCCGCTTGGTATTTCGTGCTCGTAAACGCTCGCGTCAAATTCGCTCACTCTTGCTCCTTTGCTTTTGATTCACCCAGTTTTATCTCGGGCTCTACCCACGGCAGCTCGTGAAACGCCGCCACGAAGTAACTAGGTTTTGAGCCGCTGTAAACGGTCGCGATACTAAGCTGCTCGAGATAAATTTCGCCACTTTTACGCTTATTATAAATTTCGCCGCTATAAAAGCCTTTTTTCAACAACCTCTTCCACATGTGTTCGTAAAAATTATCATCATGCACGCCTGATTTTAGTAAATTCGACGGCTTGCCGATGGCTTCTTCTTTAGAATAGCCGCTTATCTTGCAAAAGGCTTTGTTGGCGTCTAAAAATACTCCGTCTAACCCGACTACTGCGACGGCTTCTTGCGCGTTTGCAAATAAGCTTAAAATCGTATTTTTATATGCGCCCTCTTTGTCGTCGTTTAGACGCGCTATCTCCATGCCGGTTTTTGCGGTCAAATTTGCCGCCAGCTTGCTCTCGATGAAATACCCGATCACCTCGTCCACGGTTCTGCCGTCTTTTGAGATAAATTTGATAAATACGCTGCAGTTTATGACCTCTAAATTTTTCCTTATCAGCCTGCAAGACTGCAGCGACTCGTTCTCTTTTTTGAGCGAAGCCGCGTTAAATAGACTAAATTTGATGTTAAATTCGTTCGCAAGCCTATCTCGGTCATCTGGATGGATGATGTTTTTAAACTCAAATTCGTTTGAGAGTATTTCGCTTTTTTTGTATCCCAGCGCGCGCTCGATATTGTCCGAAACGCTTGATATATCGCCTATAAAGCGGTCCTTCCAAACTACGCTAAATAGCGGCGAGTGAGCGTCTATCTCGCTTTGCTTTTGTGCGTTTTTCTTTAAGGTGTTGCTCTTCGTAATGTCTTTTACGACGCAAAAGCCGATCTTTTCGCCGTTAGCTAGCTCGTAGTTTTGCTTGTAGATGCGCACCTGTTTTATCTCGCCGCCCGCGGCAAAATGGTTCGTTTCGTAAATTTCGCCTTCGCCCTCTTGCAGCGTTTTCATATCGGTCAAATTTGACGCGTTTAGCTCGGCTAAATTTTTATTTTTTATCGCCTCCTCGCTAAATCCGTAAAACTCGCATGCTCTTGCGCTCGCCTCGACGATCCTGCCGCTTTTTGCGTCGATTAACAGCAAGATAAAAGGTCCTTTTTCAAACAAAAATCCGAATTTGCGCGAGTACTCTTCAAATTTCGCCTTTTTCTCGCCGAAATCTCCGTAAAATTTGACGATCTCGTCCGAGATTTGATCAAATTCTTCTACCGAGCCAAATTTCGCGTATGCTTTGATCTCCTCGCCGTCGCCGGCTTTTGCGACTAAATTTTTGATAGATAAAACGGGCTTTATGACCGAGTTTTTGACAAATTTGGTGTAAGAAAAGGTAAAAAATCCGCCTGCGGCTAAAAATGCGACGCAGATTAGCAAGAATAGTAAATTTTCTTTTATAAATTTATCCACAGGATAGCTTGAAACCACGGCCAAACCGATCCTCGGGATACTTTGAATATAATAAATTTCGCTGTTTATCGAGCCTAAAT
>CALISV010000005.1 GCA_938041615.1 uncultured Campylobacter sp.
GGCTTGAGCGATGATCTCGGCTTCTTTTTCGTGGTTTTTAGCGTTTAGCACGGAGTGCGGGATCTTTTCTTTTACGAGTAAGCTATGCAGTTTTTCGCTCTTTTCGATCGAGGCGGTACCCACGAGTACGGGCTGACCGCGGTCGTGAGCTTTTTTGATCTCGTCGATCACGGCTTTAAATTTCTCGTTTTCTGTTTTATAGATGAGATCGTTGTTGTCTTTTCTGATTACCGGCACGTTTGTCGGGATCGAAACGACGTCAAGCTTGTAAATTTGCGAAAACTCGGTCGCCTCCGTCTGCGCCGTACCCGTCATGCCCGATAGTTTTTTGTAAAGTCTAAAGTAGTTTTGAAATGTAATATCGGCTAGAGTTTGGCTCTCCTCTTGGATCTTTACGCCCTCTTTAGCCTCGAGCGCTTGGTGCAAGCCTTCGCTAAATCTTCGACCTTCGCTAAGACGCCCCGTAAATTCGTCGACGATGACAACTTGCCCGTCGCGAACAACGTAGTGAACGTCCTTTTCAAAGAGATTGTGCGCCTTTAGAGCTTGGTCTAGGTGGTGACTCAAAATCGCGTTTTCCATGTCGTAGAGATTTGCCACGCCAAAGAGCTTTTCAGCCTTTGAGATGCCTTCTTCGGTGATCGCTATCGTGCGGTTTTTCTCATCTACGGTGAAGTCGCCAGTGGCCTTTTCTTGCGGAGTCGCAGGCGGTTCGCCTCGCTTCATCTGGCGCGCGACCTCGTTTGCTTTGATGTAGCCATCTAGCGTGCGGTTTGTAGGGCCTGAGATGATGAGCGGAGTCCTGGCCTCGTCGATGAGGATACTATCGACCTCGTCAACGATGACAAAGTTATGCTCTCTTTGCACCTTATCTTTGAAATCCATTTTCATATTGTCGCGCAGGTAATCAAAGCCAAATTCGTTATTAGTGCCGTACGTGATGTCGCTATCGTATGCGGCTTTTCGCGCTGCGTCGTCGTATTCGCCGCCTAGTATCACGCCGACGCTAAGACCTAGAAATTTATAAATTTCACCCATTTGCGTCGCGTCGCGTTTGGCTAGGTAGTCGTTTACGGTCACGACGTGCACGCCCTTGCCGCTCATCGCGTTTAGCACGACGGGCAAGCTTGCTACGAGGGTTTTACCTTCGCCCGTTTTCATCTCGGCGATCTTGCCGTCGTTTAGCACCATGCCGCCGATTAGCT
>CALISV010000006.1 GCA_938041615.1 uncultured Campylobacter sp.
ATTTGATATAAAAGCAGGCAGGCGCGGTAAATTTGCGCTCCAGCTAAAGAGGCGCAAGGGAGGATTCAGCCCTCCATGCTGTTTACGACGTTTATCACCTCGTCGCGTAGGCTCTCAACCGTTAGCTCGGCTTTTTTCTCAAACGGTACGAACACCTCGCCCTCGTCGCACGCGATGTGCATGCCGTCCTCGGTGATATCGGTCATTTTGACGTTTTGCGGGTTGGTAAAGCCGCCGAATTTTGCGCACATATCCTCTGTAAGGCCAATGAAGTTATCGTTCATCATTCCTAGCGCCATCTCTTTGGCTTCTCTTGCTTCCTCGCTTAGCTGCATTATGTCTCCTTGTTTAAAATGATATCCGTTATTTTAACCGTTTTTAGCTGAATTTTAGCCCTTAACGAGCGCGATTTGCCCGTTTCGTATCTCGTAAATTTTATCCGCCGCGTCAAAGTACGCATCGTCGTGACTGATCGCAAAAATCGTGTAGCCCTGCGCCTTTAGCCCCGGCAAAAACTCCGTGTAAAAATGCCGCCTAAACTCGGGATCTTGATCGGCCGCCCACTCGTCAAGGATCAAAAATTTGCGCTTTTCAAGCAGCGCAGCGACCATAGCGAGGCGTTTTTTCTGGCCTTGGGAGAGATTTAGCGTGCTAAAAATCCCGTCCTTGACGCTTACTTTGTTTTCTATCGACATCTTTTTTAGCAGCTCCTCTATCAGCGCCTCATCGTCGCTCATAACCTCGTCAAAGAGATAAAAGTCGCTAAACACCGCGCTGATCGTGTTTGCGTAGCTTTTTAAATTTAACTCGGTAATCTTGACGTCATCTGCGAACATCTCGCCGCTTTTTGGCGCTAGAAGCCCGGCTAGGATCATAAATAGCGTGCTTTTGCCGCTACCGTTTTTACCGATCAAAAATACCGTTTCGCCGCGTCCGATCTCTAAATTTATATCTTTTAGCGCAAATTCGCTCCCCTCGTCGTAGGCGAAATTTATATCCTTTAGGCGCAGTTTTTGCCAAATTTGCGGAGCCGTCTCGCCCAGCTCAAATTCCGGCTCAAATGGCGCTAGGTCAAGCTTTTTTAACCGCTCGTAGGCGATGCGCGCGCGAAAGACGCTAGGCACCGAGTAAAGCAGCATCATAAGCGGCGCTCGCAAAAAGAGTATCGCCAAAGCCACCGTGATCGCGTCTTGCAGGCTAGCGGCATCGTAGGCTAGGCAAAAATATATCTCGATGCCCACGGCGCCTAGCATCACGGTGTTTAGCCAGTTGCTCATAAATGACTGATGGATCTCGGCTTTTACGATATTTGTGCGCAGGCTTTTTGCGTTTGGTATAAAGCGGTCCCAAAAAAGCCGCTTTGCGCGGGCTAAATTTAAGCTAAGCTCCCTATGCCCCTCGATGCAGGTCTGATAGTCGCGGTATAGCGCGTCCTCGCCGTTACGGCATTGTTCGTAGTATTTGTGGATATTTTTGATGAAGCATCGGCAAATCCATGTCGCCGCGCTCATCCAAAGCACCAAAAACACGAAAATCTCGGCCGAGATAAACAGCACGTAAGCGCCCGTCGCGCCGATGATGAGCACGCCTTGGATGATGCTTGGCACCTGCATAAAGCCGTCGGTTAGGCTGCGCACGTCGCTTGAGAGCGAGGCGATCAAATTCGACTTGCCCGCGGCTACGATTTTTTGATTTGCGGTATCTAGGATTCTTTTTATCGTTTTGGCTCGCAGCTCGTAGACAAAATCGTTGCCGATAACGCTAAGAGCGATGCGCGAGAGCACCGAAAAGCCCAAAAACAAAATCAAAAGTGCGAAAAATGCGAGCAAAATTTGAGCGTCTTGTTCTTTTAAATTTAAGAGGTATTTGTTGATAAAGGCTAGTATTAGGATCCCAGAGCCGCTAAAAACGGCGCTAGATACGATCATGGCGATGATTTGCCAAAGAGTTTTTTTCGAGATTTTTTTAAACATTTTCATTCTTTTTTGAGAGCTTATTTCATTTTAGCCGCCATTTTATAAGAATATTTTTAAAATTTCGCTAAAATCGGGCTTTATTTAAAGGAGAAAATTGCAAACGGTTTTGCGGGTCGTATCGACCAAAACTGAAGCCAAAAAATCGACGTTTTTATGCTTTTTGAGCCCGATTTGCGAGTTTAAAGTCCTTCACGAGCGGCTAAAGGCCGAGCATCCAAAGGCCGCGCACGTCGTGTGGGCGCTGCGCGAGCGAAACGGCTACGGCCAGATAGTGGAAAATCAAAGCGACGACGGCGAGCCAAAGGGCACGAGCGGGCAACCCTCGCTAAACGCGCTTAGAGGCGCCCAGCTCGTAAACGCGGGCGCGCTCATCGTTCGGTATTTTGGCGGGATAAAGCTAGGTACGGGCGGACTCGTGCGAGCTTATGGCGCAGCGGTAAACGCGGCGATAGAGGAGGCTGAGGGCTGCGGGGCGCTGGTTAAATTTGAGATAAAATCGCTTTGCGTGTTTTTTACACCATACGCGCTTGGCTCGCGATTTGAGCACTATTTTGAAAAGCGAAATTTGAGCTTTGAGCGCGAATTTAACGAGGAGGGTGCCATCTGGCGAGCGGAGTTTAACAGCGCCGAATTCGAGGAATTTCAGGCATTTGCGAGCGGGTTTGAGCAGGAGGGGTTTAAATTTTACGCTTTACCGTTAGCCGCGAAAGGGTAAGTTAAGGGGCACAGAAATTCACGTTGGGTTTATACTGGACGGTTATAATTCTGATATTTTCGGGTTGATGCTTTAATGATTTGATAAATTTTACTTAAATTGTTTGCGTTAAGGGGGAAGGGGCTTGAATTACGCTCTGCTAGCAGCTCTCAAAGAGAGTGCAAGCACAAGGCGAGG
>CALISV010000007.1 GCA_938041615.1 uncultured Campylobacter sp.
CGCTCCGCCCGCGCTCGTGCCGTTTGATACGATTTTGTTCGCGTCGCCGACCATTGCTGCGTCGTTAAATTTAAGATACCGCACGGCGGCCTTTAGATCGACGATGGCGGCGGGCGCTTTGCCACTAAATTTGCCGTTTGCGTCCTTGAGTGTCCTGCCTCTAGCTCCAGGCGCTGCAACTACGTAACCGCGCTCAAGAGCCGCTAACACCGCGTTTGGCTTGCCGTTTTTATCAAGAGCTGGCGTAAAAGGCTCGCCCGGCATATATCCGCCGATGGAGTTTGGCAAAAAGATCGGCGCGCTTGACGCGTCAAATTTGCCCGACTCGCTTTTGCCGCCCTCAAAATACTGCGCCGGGACGTAAAAATTTAACCTCTGATACTCGCTATCCACGGGATTTGCTACGTAAACTATCCCCTCGTAGGCTCTAAATTTGACCTCTTTTTCGCCCGCTTTTATAGAGCGCGTTTCAAATTTATCCGGGTCAAATTTCAGATCCGCAGCCTGCGCGCTAAGTGCTACGCACAGGCAAGCCACCGCGCTCAAAGCAAACGCCTTCTTTTTCATCTTTGTTTCCTTTTGATTTTGCGGGATTTACCCGCAAACGAGCTCAAATTTGACTATTTGCTACCGTCCGGGTTTAGCCCTTTTAGGATGTAGTCAAACTCCGCGTCGCTAAGGTCGTAGTTCATAAATTTCTTATAAAACGCCTTAGTTTGGGCTTTTACGTCGACGTCTTTAAAGAGCTCCGGCTGAACGATAGTAGCCGCCCATAAAATTTGCAGTGCAGACTCCGCACCGTATCTATCCCAGCTAAACACGCCTTTTGGGTTGCCGTAGACTTTTTTGTTTTTAACCGCTTTTAGCCCTGCAAATACGGGATCGGCGTAGATTTTCTCAACCGCTTTTTGGTTATCCGCGCCGCCGACGATGATGATATCAGGGTCTGCCGCCACGATCTCTTCGGCCGTGATTTCTATCATGCTACCCTCTTTTTGTACCGCGTTTTTACCGCCTGCATATCTCACCCACGTGTCGATGATCGTTTTGGTTCCGTCGATTTTTAGTAGGTTTGCGCCGCCTACGATGTGTAGCACTTTAGGGCGCACAGCGTCGTCTAGTTTATTCGTGCGCTCGGTAACTAGCGCGATGTTGGCATCTAGGTTTTCGTTTAGCTCTTTTGCCTTGCTAGCTGCGTTGCCGCCGATTAGCTCAGCCGTTAGTAGCACGCTTTTTTTCATATCGTCGTAGTCGCGAAATATTGCGTTTACCGCGTTAAAGCCGTTTTTAGTAAGGTTTTCTTGGAAGTTTTTATTTGATACGACGACTACGTCCGGGGCTAGTTTAACGAGCTCCTCGATCTGGATGTCGTTGCCGTTTAGCGCAGCCGGCACCTCTGCGATGCGAGGGTAAATTTTAGCAAACCACTTGTTTTTCTTGATCTGATCGGTCGTGGTTACGATCTTATCCGCGCCGCCTAGCACCAGGATCACTTGGTTGTTTGCGTGCCAAAGCGCGGCTATCTTTTGTGTTTTGGCCGGGATTTTGACCTCGTTGCCGGTCATATCGGTGACGGTTTTGACCTCGGCTCCTAGCGCTACTACGGCGCTTAAAAGCAGGGTCGTGAGAAGTTTTTTCATCTTTTGCTCCTTGTGAAATGTAAATTTATAATATTACAAAATTGCATATTAAAATTTGTGAAATGTTACAGAAAAGCATATTAAAATAAGATATATTTTTAAAATTTTAAGAAAGATGCGAATTTAAAAGCTAAATTTAAGCAGCCCCGCCCGCGGTTTTGCGAACGGGGCTAAAAATCACTCGTGGTGATAGTCGTCGTATATGACCTTGTTGGTTTGGAATTTGATGCGTTTTAGCTCGCGAATACGCAAAAATTCCTCCTCCTCGATCCTTTGGATCTGGATGGCGGCCTTAAAGGTCGGAGTCTTACTGATGAAGTCCCAGCCGTTGCTGGTTAGCTCGTTGCAGCAGCTCTCCCAGTAGTGATA
>CALISV010000008.1 GCA_938041615.1 uncultured Campylobacter sp.
GGGGTGTGTGCTGAGGTTTGCCCTATAAAAATTATAAATATTGCCCCAAAAATGAGTTATGATGAAATTTATAAGGAGAAAGAATGAGATTAATAATATCTTTAGTGGCTGCTGCTTTGCTATTTGTCGGCTGTGAAAAGAGCGATGACAAAGCGCAAAAAGCAGCTAACGAGCAACCAATAAATGTAGCCACGAGTGCTAGTATAAAGGTTGAAAAAAAAGAAAATAACCAAAGCACAAATAAACAAAATGACTTCATAAAATACGATATGCACGGCGAAAAGAGCGTAAAATTTGGACTTGAAGATAATAACGTAAGCCGTCAAATCGGTGCTTTAGTGATGGTAAGAACCCCTCTTCAAACTATAAATTTAAGACTTGTAAAGGGCAGACTTAGCAAAAATTTCATTACAAAATGCTCAGCTTGTCACGATGATTACGCAAATGGCATCATCGGGCCATCACTTTTAACAAAAAGCGAAAATGAAATTTATACAATGATAAATGCTTATAAAAATAAAGAAAAAGTCAATGTCTTAATGCGAGATCTTGTTAAAAAAATGGATGATAGTGAAATCAGAAATTTAGCTAAAGAAATCAGATGAAAAAATCAACCGAATTTAAGGCCGACCTCGCGCTGTTCGTGATCGCGGTGGTCTGGGGCGTGACGTTTTTGCCGATGGCGCAGACGCTAAAGACCAACGGCGTTTTTACGCTTTTGTTTTGGCGATTTTTGATCGCGGCCGCGCTGATGTCGCTAATAAGCCTCAAATTTACGCGCAAGATCGATCCTAATTCGCTAAGATTCGGCGCGTTTTTAGGCGCGCTTTTGTTCGCGGCCTTTACGCTTCAGACCTTTGCTCTAAAATACGCCCCAAGCTCTACCGTCGCCTTTATCACGGGACTAAACGCTATTTTTACGCCTTTTATCGCGCTCGCGTTTTTCGGACAAAAGGTCGTGGTTTATGCCTTTATCGGCGCGTTTTTATCGGCGGCGGGGCTTTATTTGCTAACGGGCAGCGAGCTGGGTTTTGGTATCGGCGAGGGGCTTAGCGTCGTTTGCGCGCTGGGTTTTGCGCTACATATCATTTTCACGGGCGTTTTGGTGCGTAGGTGCGAGCTGTACTGGATGGTGAGCGCGCAGTTTGCGGCCGTTGCGGCGCTTTGTTGCGTCGCGGCGCAGATTTTCGAGCCTCGCGGCGTCGTGCCCGTTTTGGACGAGGCGTTTTTCGTCGCGGTCGCGGTAACGTCGGTCTTTGCGACGGTTTTGGCGTTTTTCGTGCAAACCGCGGCGCAGCGCTACACGACGCCCGTTAAAACCTCGCTCATCTTTACCTTTGAGCCGGTAAGTGCGGGGATCGTGGGGTATTTTTTCGGCGGCGAGATATTAAGCGGCGTGCAGATAGCAGGAGCCGGGCTTATACTCTTTGGCATCGTCGTTAGCGAGGTGGGCAGCTACTATAAAAACAAAAAATTGCGGGGAAATTTGAGCTAGCGGCTTTTGCATGCTTAAATACGGGGCGGCCGAATTTTGCGGTTAAATTTAAAAATTTCGGCGTAAATTTGACCGCGCAAAGGAAGGAAAAAAATGAACGAGGATAAAAATTTAGCGGCACCAAAGTGGATAGAGCTTAATGCCGACGAGAAAATTTTGTTCGAATTTGAGCTCGTGCATACCGTCCACAAAGAAGTCGGCTCCGCGCTTTGTCTTTTGATGCTACTTTTATACGCGCGCGACAAGGGCTTTGACGTAGGCACCTTTTGGGTCGCCATGACGGCGGGCTGCGCATTTTTATTTTGCCTTTTTGCACGGCAAAGCGTAAAGACCGCCAAGGCCAAAAAGCTCTACGTCACAAACAAGCGCTTTATAACGCAGCGCGATACAGTTGGTATCGGCGACGTGTATTTTAGGTATTTTGACTCTGGCTATTCGTGGGTATCGTTTAAAGCTGAGCTTTGTTTTTATGAAAACAAAAAATTTCTCTTTTACTGCGTAGTGGACGAGGAGAGCGACGAGTATAAAAATTTGATAAATTCGCTATATGAGATTTCAAAAAACGAGCATATTTTAGGGGAAAGACTGCCTTATTTTGTAAATCGAAAGCTAGTTAATCCCTAAATTTAGCCAAATTTGAGAGCGCCGCGCAGTCTGTCGCCTGTGGGGTCACAAGCCAAATTTGATCAAATTTAACCCAAAACGCCGAACCTACCGCCTTTTTATCGCCGTAAATATAAAAAAGCAAATCGAAGCGATGAGGATAATGCTAGCGCCGCTGGTTAAATTCGCCTCAAAGCTCAGCCACAGCCCGCTCACGCAAAACGCGGCCGAGATGAGCGCGGCGTTTAGCATCATCGTGCCCAGGCGGCTCGAGACCGCGCCCGCGATATAGGGCGGGATCGTGAGCAGCGCGATAACCAGGATGAGTCCGACCGCGCGTATCGTCATCACGACGCTTAGCGCCATCATGCACGTTAGCGCGTAGTATAGCAGCGTCGTGCGCACGCCGCGAAGCCGCGCAAACTCCGCGTCAAAGCTAAGCGCCTCAAACTGGCGGTAAAATAGCGCGACGGACGCGAGTATGACGCAGTTTGCAACCGCCATGAAAACAAGATCGCCCTGCGGTACGGCCAAAATCGAGCCAAAAAGATAGCTCATCAAATCGACGTTGTAGCCTGGCGCTAGGTCGGTGAGGATGATGCCAAACGCCATACCAAACGCCCACAGTGCACCGATAACGGAGTCCATTTTGCTTTTATCTTTGAGCGTGATAGTGGCGATAAGTAGCGCCAAAAACAGCGAAAACAGGCTCGCTCCAAGCAGCGGTTCGAGCGAAAAATAAAACGCGATGCCAAGCCCGCCGTATGCGCCGTGAGCGATGCCGCCCGCGATGAAAACCATGCGGTTTATGACCGTGAGCGTGCCGATCACACCGCAAGCGATGCTAACGAGGATGCCCGCCAGCAGGGCGTTTTGCATAAAATTTAAGCTAAGAGCTTCTAGCATTTGTTTCCTTTTTTTACTTTTTTTCGGCGCTTTTTGATGTTACTCGGCGAAACCCGCACCGCGAAAATGCTAAATTTGGTTTGGTTAAATTTAGCGTCGCGCATAAATTTAATTTTCTTGTTAAGGGGGAAGGGCTTAAATTGCGCTCTGCTTTGCAGTTGCGAGGCAAAGCCGACGCAAAAGAGCTGCCTTTTTCTTTTCTTTGGGAGAGGAAGGGGATTCTACTTACGAAGCGTCGCCCCTTCCTCTCCCAAGCCCTCTCTAACCCCACTGCACGTGAGAGGTTGCTGCACTACGTGCAGGTTAAATTTGGCGCTACCACACATCAAATTTGCCATCAGATTTAACGAAATATCGCAAGCCGAATTTAGCCTGCGACACTAAATAAAATTTGCAAGTATTTCGAGGCGATTTTTGGGGTTACGCGGCTAAAATTTTGCGCAGGCTAGACAAAATAGTCTGCCAAGCAAAATTTTAGCAAGCTCCGCAAAAAGCGTCCGAAAGACGCCTCAAATTAGCCTATATTCTCACCCGCTATCATACCAAACGTTAAGCAGTCAGCTATCGCCACGCTACCTAAGCGGCTAGCTCCGTGTACGCCGCCGGTGATCTCGCCTGCGGCAAATAATCTTGGAATAGGCATCTCTGTTTGTAGCGAGATGACCTGGGCTTTGGTATTGATATCGATACCGCCCATAGTGTGGTGGAGTTTTGGCGTACCGCGCATAGCGTAGAAAGGCGGTTTAGAGATATCTACGCCGTTTGTAGTGGTTTTATCCATAGGTTTGCCAAAGTCTTCGTCTTTGCCTGATTTAACGAAGCTATTATATCTCTCGACTGTCTTTTTTAGCTCTGCGGCAGGGATTTTATAAAATGCCGCAAGCTCGTCTAGGGTTTCAAATTTCTTTAGTACGCCAGATTCTAGCGGTTTAGTGTAGTGTTCAGGTATGACCATATTTTTTACGCCATCGCTATCGCAGAAGTTGATCGGATAGATATCGGCTTTTGCGTCGATTACTTTAAACATAGCTTGAGAGCGGGTGCGGCGGTCTGCTAGCTCGTTCATATAGCGTTTGCCGGTTCTTGGATCGACTGAAATTCCGTAGCGGAAGCTTCCGTTTACGTTAAACATAGAGCCTACGCCAAATCCTTTTTCATCAGGGCATGCCCATGGACCAAACTGTATCCAGCTTAGCTGCACTGGAGTTGCGCCGATCCTAAATGCCTCTTTCATAGCGCCTGCGGTTGCGCCCGGGTGGTTGGTGCTATCTGTGGTAGGCAGGATAGACGGATCTTGAACCTGTCTAAAGAATACGTCGCGGCAAAATCCGCCTGCAGCTAGCACTACGCCTTTTTTAGCTTTTATAGTCTTTTTAGTTCCGGTAGTGTTTTCGGCGTCGTCTTTTTGGCTCTTTGGATCAAATTTATAATCCTCTCTGATGATCACGCCGTCTACGCCGCCGTCTTCGCCTAGGACGAATTCGTCAAATTTAGCTCTTTGTCTTAGCTCGCAGCCTTGAAGGTTTTTAAAGTATTCTACCATCGGCTGAACGATGCCTGAGCCTGAGCCGTTAGCGGTTTGAAGCGATCTAGGTACGCTGTGTCCGCCTGCGTGAGTAACTTTATCTATGTATTTAGCGCCGCATTTTAGAGTTAGTTTATATGCGTCTTGCGCGCGAGTAGCGATGGTGTCGATGAGATCTACGTGGTTTAGGCCGCGGCCGGCTTTTAGGCAGTCTTTGATAAATAGCTCGTTGCTATCTTTGATGCCTTCTGCTTTTTGTTTGTCGCTGTTTGGAACGGCAAAAATTCCGCCGTTGATGACGGAGTTGCCGCCGACGCGTCCCATCTTTTCTAGGATTAGGACTTTATTGCCCTTTTCGGCTGCGGTGATACCAGCTGCTAGTCCTGCAAAACCGGAACCAACGATAACTACGTCCCACTCTTCGTCAAATTTGACGTCTTTAGCATTAACGGCTGCTTGCGCATTTACTCCGCCTAGAGCTAAAGCTCCGGCACCTACCATACTTAACTTAACAAAATCTCTTCTTGAAACGTTTGAGTTTTTCATAGCTTCTCCTTAAATTTACTTAGCTATTACCTGTAAATCTTTAATTTACGACTCTACTCTAAATACCTTTATTACTCTTGGCGTCTTTTGGCATCCTCCTTAGATTAAATTTATTTTAGCTAGTGTTATTATAGGACTTAACTTTAAAGAATAAGCTTAAATGAAGGTGTAATTTGGAATTTATTTGTAATATTTAAAGATTTATTTAGTCTAAAAACGTGACTATATCGGGCTAAGGATGGAATGAAAATAAAATCAAATTTGGTGTGGTTGGGTTTGGGTTGGGATTGGAATTTAGGGATGGATGGTGGAGTTGGTGGTGGTAAATTGAAATTTTGGGGTGGGTAAATTTAGAAAATCGGCAAAATTTATAGAGAAAAGGCGGCAAATTTGAATACATTTGCCGCCTAAAAGCTAAATTTAGCCCAGTCTTTTATGTAAAATTTGAGAAAATCCCCATAGGTGCCTAGCTTGTACG
>CALISV010000009.1 GCA_938041615.1 uncultured Campylobacter sp.
AGTGCCTAAATACCGCGATAGAAGCGGTAGTAGATCTCGTTTCGCCCGACTTTCACCCACTAGCTAAAGTCGCCAAAGACTGCGCCTCTGCCGCCGTTTGCATCTCTATCGGCACAGCTGCGATAACTTGGGCTTGGACGATTTTTACGCTTGTATTTGGCGAGTAGATTTGAGAACCGATCGGCTACCAAATTTGCGCTCAAAATCTAAATCTAGAAACTCGAATTTTACGCCGAACGACTAAAGCTTTAAGCTTTTTTTGGATAAAGTTTCACTCTTATTATCAATATTAGGAAAGCTATGAAGCTACGTATTTCTTGGTTTAAATTTACGATTTTAAACACCGTTTTTATCGCCGCACTAAATTTCACATTGTTTAAATTCGCCTACTCAAAGCTTAGTTTTGACGCGGACGCGCCGATGGCCGCGAGTCTGCCGATTATCTACTTTTCGCTACTTTGCGCGCTCTTTTCGCTCGTTTTTTTACCATATCTAGCTAAACCCGTTAGTATCGCTGCGATTGCGATCACGTGCGGTAGCAGCTACTTCATGCAAAGCTACGGTATCATAATCGATAGCGAAATGATAAGAAATGTCGCGCAAACGGACACGGGTGAGGCGTTAAGCTTTTTAAATCCAAAACTCGTTTGCTACATGCTATTTTTGGGCGTTTTGCCCTGCCTTTTGGTCGCATTTACGACGATCGAGTACGGCGGCGTAAGGCGGCATCTAAAGGTCAAATTTGCCGCATTTTTCGGATTTCTAGCGCTAGCGGCGGCTCTATTTTTGCCCCAAACCAAATCCATCATCCCGTTTTTTCGAGAAAACAGCTTCATCAGAGCCTACAACCTGCCGTTTTATCCGATTTACTCGGCGCAAAAGTACGTAAAAATCGAGTTTTTAAAGCCCGAATTTAAACAAATCGGTCTAGACGCGACTATGAAACCGAGCGATGAGCGGCGACTGATGGTGCTGATCGTGGGCGAAACGGCCCGCGCGAAAAACTATTCGCTCGGCGGATACGCCAAGAACGATACGAATTTTTACACGAAAAATGAGCCAAATTTGGTCTATTTCGGCGACGCTCGCTCCTGCGGAACGGCTACGGCCGTCTCGCTGCCGTGCCTGTTTTCAAAGTCCACGAGAAAAGAATATAGTAGCAAAGAATTTAGCGAAAACGCGCTTGATATCCTAAAACGCGCAGGCGTCAAGGTCGTGTGGCTGGGCAACAACTCGGGCAAGTGCAAGGGCGTTTGCGACCGCTTGGACGCCGGCGACGTCGAGTATTTTGACGCGGGATACGATACGAATATGCTGCCCTCCCTCAAAAAACACCTCGAAAATCTCGCGCAAAACGAGATCATCGTCCTGCATCTGCAAGGCTCGCACGGACCGGCCTACTACGCGCGTTATCCGAGTGAATTTCGTAAATTTACCCCGACTTGCGACACGAGCGAGCTTAGCTCCTGCGATAGCGATAGTATCGTAAACACCTACGACAACACGCTGCTTTTTACGGATTTTTTTATTGACGAGGTGATAAAGGCGGTCAAGGACGCAGGCGGCGATAAGAGCGCGGTTTGGTACTTCTCCGATCACGGCGAGAGCCTGGGCGAAAACGGCATCTATCTGCACGGCATGCCCTACGCCATCGCGCCAGAGACTCAAAAACACATCCCGATGATGGCGTATACGAACGATGAAGCGACGCTAGCTCGTCTGCGCGCGCAAAAAGACGAAGCCGTCTCGCACGATAATGTTTTTAGTTCGTTGCTGGGGTTTTTTGGGGTGGAAACAAAAGAATATGATAAAAGCCTCGACATATTTGGCAACGTCGAGTAATTTGCGGCTTGTCTCGCGAGCGTCTTTAACGGAGCTAGTAAAAATTTAGCTCGATAGACTACGTGTCTTATCTTCGCTAAATTTTTACGTCGCAACCCTTAAATCCATCTCGCGATACTTCGCCTTGACTTTTTATGTTCAAATTTGAAGTCAAATTTGCAAATTTAGTAAGCTATGAGATAAATATTCCAGACGTCGGTAGGCGTAGTTTAAATAGTTTTTGATTAGGCGTGACGGGAGCATACATATAGTAT
>CALISV010000010.1 GCA_938041615.1 uncultured Campylobacter sp.
CAGTTTAGCACATCTAGCTTATCGGCCGTAGTGTGGAGCAACGCTGCCGCAGCATTGACGTCGCCGCCGCTTGCTGCTATGTAGTGAGCTTTTGAGATGATGGCTTCGGTGATGATGAACATATTTGCCACGCAGTGCTCCATAGAGCATGCGACAAACGCGCCGATCATCCACATGATCGCAAAGAATTTACCCGCAAGGTTGCTCTCGCTGGTCGCAGTCCAGATAGACATACAAACAAACACGTTACAAAAGATACCACGGATAAACAGCTCGTGAAACGGCGCCGTGATCTTGCCGATACCGGCCGGTACGAAGTGCTGCAAGATGTAGCCGTCGTATTTTAGCGGTAAGCCAGAGTAGTAGTACATATAGGCAATTAGCGCGCCGCCGACGAAGTTAAAAAACCAAACGATCGCCCAGTAGTTAATGGTTTTACCTAAATTTAGCTTGCCTTCATACGCGCTAACGCCGCTTAAAACCGAGCTCGTAAATAGATGTCCGCCGTAGAAAACGACCATCATGAGACCGCAGCTAAATGTGATGCCGCCGATGAAATTTGCAAGACCGATAGACTGCTTTTCAGCCATGCCCACGGTCGAGTGCGCCCAGAAAATATCGCCCATCGCGATCGCCGCGCCCGCCATGATAGCTAGAAAAATAATGCTTACTAACGGAGTATGCGCCTTATGCTCCATCGAATTTGACACCGCTTGCGCGGTTTCTGCAGGATTTAACATGTCCTTCTCCTATTTTAAATTTTTATCTATCTCCAAAATGCGCTCGTAAGCTTTTTGCGCGCTTTTTTTTGCGTTTTCGCTTAAGCCCTCTTTAAAATCAAGCACGTTTTCAAGCAAAACGCTAATGCCTAAAAACAGCGTTTTGGGGCAAATTTTGCGCAGGTAACTTAAAAGTACTGGCGTGGGTAGGTTGTGCGTCGAGTAGATATAGTCGCGCTCGTTGCTCAGATCGAAAAACTCGATCGCTCCGTCCTTAAACCCGCTCATAGCATCTACCACGACGATGATATCGGGCGCAAATTCTCTAAGCGCGCCAAACTCGTTTTCAGGCACGTCCTGTCCGTAAAATACCCGCCAATCTTTCAAATTTGCCTCGACGATTCGCCCGGTTTCGTTGCCTACGTCGTCGTCGCCGCGCATGGGATTGCCGATGCAAAGAAGCGCCTTTTTCATCCTAAAAGCCCTCCGCGCGCTAAATTTAACCCGTAAGCGTTTGCCGAATTTGAGCTAAATTTCATCAAAAGTCCTTCCTAAGCACCAGATATCCCTCACGCAGACTTTCAAGCTCTTTTTTTAGCTCGCATTCGCAAAGCTCGGGGATGAGCCTTGCCGCATGCTCCCTAAATATCTCCACTTCAAAATACTTGCTTAAATTTCCCAGCTTAAATTTGACGTATTCGCCGCCGCTAGCGACGATACGCTCAAACTCCTCGTCGGGTATTTCGAGCGATTTTTCGCTAAAGTCCACCGTCCCCACGCCGTGTCCGACGCAGACGGAAAATAGCTTGATATCTTTTAGCTCTTTTGGCATCTTTTCGTTTTCGTCCATGTGGCGGCGGGCGAGTTTATAGACTCTTATCATCTTTTATCCCAAATTTCTTTTTTGACGTCGATGGCGTTTTGCGTATCGCGTTTTGCTTTGGCGTATTTTAGATAGACGTCGTTGTAAAGCAGCCCCATACACTCGGCGTATCTAGGGTCTTCTTCTTTATGGATAGCCTCTAGCATTACTTTTTTAGTAGCCGCTACGTCGTGGATATTAGGAGAAGTTTTGGCCGCGTCCATATATTTAGCAAACAGCGTCCTGCCGAAGATATAGCTCATTAGTCTCTTTGCCTCGGCTTCCAAATCGCGCTCGAAAAGTATATCGCCTATGATAGACTCTTTTACGGCAGGGGCTTTACAGTCGTCTTGTTCGAAGCTTCTTTTTTGTAGCTTTTGATCTATGATGCCAAGAGCCATGCCAAGGCCGTATATGACGCTAGCAGGATGCGGAGGACAGCCCGGGATATAGACGTCTACGGGGATAATCTTATCTATACCGCCCCAAACGCTATAAGCGTCGTAGAATATACCGCCCGTACTGCCGCATGCGCCAAAGGCTACCACGATCTTTGGATCTGGAGCTGCCTCGTAAGCGCGAAGCAGCGGATAATACATCTGGCGCGTAACCGGGCCGGTGCAGAGCAAAATGTCTGCGTGGCGAGGGTTGGCTACTAGCTTAAAGCCAAAGCGCTCCGGATCCCACATCGG
>CALISV010000011.1 GCA_938041615.1 uncultured Campylobacter sp.
CGCATGCGGGCGAGAGCATAGACCTCGTTTTTTCGGTATCGAAAAACTCGTTTCGAGGACTCGTCACGCCGCAGCTACTGGTAAAAGAGATTTTGTAAATTTAATCTCGGTTTCGTTAAACTCAAATTTGATGAAACCGAGATTACTTAAATTTATAATTCTAATCCGTTAAAGTTACTTTTCTACACACTTAACGCAAACTGCCTAAATAGCACGGTTTGAACTAAATTTCATATAAAATAATCAACATTACATAAATATTCGTTCTTTATTTAAGTTGATTTTTGCTTCAATTTCAATATTAAATATTAATTTTGCAGGAGCGAAAATGAAAATTTCTTACGTTTTGGCACTGGCCATGGCGTCAAATTTGATGCTTAGCGCCGAGGAGGCGATAAGCTTGAGCCCCGTTACCGTCTCGTCAAAAATGCAAAAATCGGCCCTCGATGAGCCGACTAACGCCCAAATAGTCGGCAAGGGCGCGATACTGGAAAACAGCGACATCGCCAAATCGCTTTCAAATTTGAACGGCTTTACGATGGAGCGTAAGGGCGGAGGCGGCAGCGAGGTTTATTATCGTTCGCAGACGGCGGCTAGGCTGCCGGTGCTGATCGACGGCAGCACGCTAAACGGCGGCTGCGGCATGCGCATGGATACGCCCATCACCTACATCTCGGCGCAAAACTACAGCTCGGTTCGCATCGTAAAAGGCCCGCAAGACGTCAGATACGGCGCGCTCATTAGCGGCGGTATATTTTTCGATAGAGAGATAGCAAGGCTGTCAAAACCGAGCTTCGGAGGAAACGTAAGCGTGTTGGGCGGCAGTTTTAAGCGGTTTGAAACTACCGCGGACGTAGCGGCGGGTAACGAGCTGGGCAGTATAGAGGTTTCCGGCGGACACTACGAGAGCGGCGATTATAAAAGCGGCGGCGGGCAGAAAATGCATACGCACTATAAACGCAACAGCGTCTCGCTCGTGGGCACGCTAACGCCTACGGAAACTACTGCCTTACAGTTAAGCGCGGATCTAGGCGAGGGCGAAGCGGCGTATGCCGACAGGATGAGGGACGGCATACAGTTTGACCGTAAATCTTTCGGACTCAAATTTGAACAAGACGTCGGCGAGCACAAGATCAGGCTAAGCTCGTACTATCATCAAATCGATCACATAATGGACAACTTCACCATGCGTCCGGTGGTGCCGGGCACGGGGCGCGGCAAGGGATATAGCATCAGTCACCCGATACGCGATATGTACGGCTTTAAGCTAGAAGGCGAGCTAAATTTCGACAATCTAACAAGCTATCTTGGCGCTGGGTACTCTGAGGATGTATTTAAGTGGAGAGGCGCTGGAACGGGCGGAGCCGGCGTATCTAAAGCCGAAATGGACGCAGCCGTATCAAAGCCGCACGTAAAAGAGCGCAAGGTAACGTATAAAACGATATACACTCAAAACGAATACGTCCTTGAAAACGACTACGGGCTTTTTGGCGGACTTAGGCTGGACGCGGGCGAGAGAAAACTGCTAAAAACGCATAAGAGCAGGAAAGAAAATTTATTCTCAGGCTTTTTTAGATACGAAAAATATCTGCAAAATTTAACGCTTTATGCGGGATTAGGACACGCGCAAAGGATGCCCGATCACTGGGAAACGAACAAGGACGCAAACCTAGCGCTGCATAAAGAAAGAAACACGCAGCTGGATTTTGGCGCAGTGCTAAAAGATAAAAACTACGAACTAAACGCGAATTTCTTCGTCTCAAAGATGGATGATTATATCATGCTAAAATATAATCCTATGGGCATGTCCTCAGATGCGTTTAATACCGACGCCCTGCTATACGGCGGCGAGATCGAGGGCACTACGCTGCTAGCCGATATGTTTAGGCTGGGGGCGGGAGTATCCTACGTCTACGGCAAGGTGACTAAAAACGCGGGCGGCTTAAAAGACGGCGACGCACTGCCTAAGGTTTCGCCTCTAGCGTTTAAACTAAGCGCCGGTTTAGAAAAGCCAGACTGGTTCGTCAAAGCCGACTTCTACGCTAACGCGTCGCAAAACCGCGCGCAAAAAGGCTACGGTGACGTGGGCGGCATGGACCTGGGCAAGAGCGATAGCTTTTGGACGCTGGGGCTAAGCGCAGGCTATAAATACAAAAATTATCAATTTTTGCTAGCGGCGGAAAACCTAAACGACGCCAAATACGCCTATCATAACTCAAAAGGCGGCTACGGCGGCGGTATCGCAGGCTACGAGACTATCCCGAACGGCACGAGGCTTTATGAGCCGGGCAGAAGCTTTTGGGCGAAATTTAAAGTGCATTTTTAGGGCGTAGCTCGGTTAAATTCGGCGCGGTTTTGGCCTTATGCTTTGTTTTTAAGCCGCTCCGAATTTATACTAATGTCAAATTTGACGCGCTCGGCTTTTATGGCTTTTGCCGGTTTTTGGATTTGTAAATTTGAGTATGTTTTTGCCGCTTGGCGTTTAAATTTGAAGTCAAATTTAAACGAGGCGAGCTTGCCGCGCGGTACTTATCGCAAAATAGTCTAAAATTGACGGCTACAAACGACGACGCGGATGTAAATTTGAAAACGAGAGAATAGTATAAGTATTTAAAAAGCGGGAAATTTGGATAGAAATTTCGGGGAAAGTCCCCCGAAATTTAAGCTCTTTTATTCTCCAAACGATTTAAAACGGGTTTTAAAAACTCGTCAAATTCATCTTGCGTCAGCACTCTTTTGCCTAGTTTTTCCTTGCACTCTTTGCCAAGTTCGCAAAGCACCTCGCGGTTTGCGATGCTTTGAGCCTTGCCGTGTCTTGCTAGCACCGTGTTTAGCTCGTGTTCCTCTGAGAAATTAACCAACTCGCGATCTGTTGCCATTTTAGCTCCTTTGCTAAGAATTTGTATGGTGATTATACAGTTTTAGGTTTAACGTATGGCTAAATTTGCAGGGTAGGCGAGTTAATTCGGTACTAAAAGCGGCGTCAAATTTGAGTAGTTAAATTTAACGCGCGGCTTTTTAAGCGGTAGCGTCAAATTTGACGACCTGCGCTACTCTATCCCGCCTAAAAGCGGCACGAATAAGCACTCGTCAAGCGCTTTTTGCGTTATCTCGCCGCGAGCGTCCTTTGTAAATTTGACGATAAACTGTTTGCCGTCTTTTTTGATAGGAGCTACTAAAATGCCGCCGTTTTTTAGCTGGTTAAAAAGCGTCTGAGGCACCTGCTGCGCGGCCGCCGAGAGCAAGATCCTGTCGTATGGCGCATAGCTTTTCCAACCAACGTTTCCGTCATCAAATCGCACGTGAACGTTGTGGATTTTAAGCGCCTCAAAGCGTTTTTTGGCTTCGCTCGCGAGCTTTTCGATGCGCTCGACGCTAAAAACCCTATGCGCCAAATGCGACAAAATCGCCGCCTGATAGCCGCTACCGCAGCCGATCTCTAGGGCGTTGTCGATGTCTTCGGCTTCGAGCGCCAGCGTCATTTTGGCTACCGTTAGAGGCGAGCTGATCCATTGATTGCCGCCGATGGGCTGAGCGTCTAGGCTGTATGCGTGGCGAGTGACGGGCGCAAAGATCTCGCGCGGAGTGTCGCAAAGAGCCTTATAAAGCGAGGGCGTCAGAGTGAGTATATCGCCGATCTCATCGGCCATGTTTGCGCATTTTGATTTTTCTAGAGCGGTCATAAAATCCCCAAATTTCGTTTGGTTTCAAGGATCAAATTTGCATCAAATTTAGCCTCTTTCACAAATTCGCCACTTGGCAAAAATACGCCCGAAAACTCTAAATCAAGCGAGCTTGCGGTCACGACGTAGCAGCTGTTAGCAAGCGCTAGAGCCTTGCAAAGCGTAAGATATGCGTCCTCGCGCGCCTTGCCCCACATCGCGGGCACGAGGATGATATCGCAACCTTTTAGCTGCTGCCAAAGATGGGCAAATCTAAGCTCAAAGCAAATGAGAACGCCGATTTTTAGCCCTTTAAAATCAAACGGCTTTATCGCCGACTCGTCTCCCGAAGCAAAAATTTCATGCTCTAGATTTGGCTGAAAGAGCTTTGATTTATTTTGCGCGTAAAAGACGTTTTGACTGTTTAGCAGGATAAATTCGTTGTAAATTTCGTTTTTTTGCGCCTGCGTGATTGAAATTTGCGCGAGCCCTTTGGCGCGGTTTAGGCTCGTTAGATGCGTGAGCCCGAGAAATTTATCAGGACTTAGCGCTTCTTGCAAGGCTTCAAAAAGTATAGCGTCAAAGCTGCCGATAGAGCCGCCTAGCATCGCGCGGTTTGCGC
>CALISV010000012.1 GCA_938041615.1 uncultured Campylobacter sp.
TTTTAAAATAATTTGTAGCTGCATTTTGAAGTAGCTCTTCGTTGCTCAGAATTCTATTCTCTTTTAGACAATATCCCTGCTTGTATTTATCATAGTCGGAAAGGGAAACTATCACAAAGCCTCGTGAAGTGGAATAATCGGGGATTATACGGATAAATGCGGCGCCCAGTATCGCCGTTAGAAGCAGCGCTACGGCTATGATTTTAAATTTAAGTTTGCGAAATTTCATTACGATCCTTTAACTGCCGCCGCGCGAAATTACGCCCGCTATTTCACGCCTTTTAAATTTGAGCGATCTTACGCAGGCCGAGCAAATCCGTAAAAACACCGAATTTGCCTCAAAATTAGAGCAAATTTTACTTCTTTATCTTCGAGTATATCCCGCCCAAAATGTCGTTTTGATAGATAAAAAGCGTGCGTTTTAGCCACGCACCGTCCTTTTTAGTAGCGATGCGCTTGATAGCCGATAGATCGCCGTTGGGTCTATTTATACCTCGCTGCGTCGTGAAAAACGCCTCGTAGCCCGCCTGCCTAGCTAGACGGATCAAATTTTCGTCGTATTTGCCGCGCGGCCAGCATAAAATTTTATCTTCAAAGCCCAAATTTGCGCGCATAAACTCGCGGCACCGAGCAAAATTTTCCTCAGGCGGGAGCGCGCCGAAATACTCGTCAAAATGCGTGTGCGTATGCGAGTGAAAGTCAAAAACGTCCCGCATCGCCGCTATCTCGTCAAGGTTCAAAAACACATCCTGCGGGCGCCGGGGCGCTGCTTTTTTGTATTCTTGGTGCGTTAGCTCTACAAACTCGCCCCGCCGCTCGCTCGCGCGCTCTATCCACTGCGTCACTAAAAATATCGTTGCCCTTAGCCCAAACTCGCGTAAGATCGGATAAGCGTAGACGTAGTTGTCCTTCCAGCCGTCGTCAAAGGTGATGAGGACGCTTTTTTTAGGTACGGCTAGCTCGCCCTTTTTATAGGCGACAAATTCGCTCATCGTGAGCGTTTTGTAGCCCACCTCAGCTAAAAACCGCATCTGCGAGGCAAAATCCTCAACGCTAGAAGCGATAAATCCGCCCTTTTTTAAAACGTGATGATACATCAAAACGCTAACGCTCAACGCTGCCTCCTTTAGCTCCCGCTTGCGAATTTGCCGCCAGCAAGACGAAAAATCCGAGCATATAAAACATATAAAGTATGCGTAAATTTATTGCCTCAAACAGCCCGCGCACGCCGAAATAACACGCTAGCGAGATAAAAATCGCCGCAAAAAGCAGCTCGCGCGAGCGTAAAAAATGCCTAAACGAATACGCCAAGAGAGAGATGAAACCGCCAAGCAGTAGCACCGTACCGACCGCGCCGTAGTAGTAGTAGTGCCCGATAAAAAACGGCTCGTCGTTAAACCAATACCGCTCGCCGTTTGGCCTCGTCTGCATCATCGAGATCTGCGCGCCTTTGTCCGCCTCGTCACGCAAAAAGGCGTCATACTGCTCCTTGCCGTATCCAAGCCCAGTTATCGCGCGCGGACTAGCAAAAAGCAGCGGCAAGCGATCCTTTAAGATTAGGTCGCGCCCCGAGCTAAAGCCCGTACCCGCGATACGCTCCCTTATACTCTCGTTTTCGAGGTTTGCCTCGCTCACTAGCCCGATCTGCAAAAATTTATACATCGCAGTAGGCGAGCTCAAAACCGCTGCCGACGCGCCTGCTACGCAAACGGCAAAAATAACGGCAAAGAGTTTAAATTTACGCTTCGCCTCGCCGCCTAAGATATACAAACAAAAACCAAACATAATAAAACAAACCAGCATCGCGCCCCAGCTGCCCCTAACGCCGCTCAAAACGTCAAGTCCCACGGCTGCCAGACAAAGCGCGCCGCACGAAACTCGCGCCCAAAGCCGCCTAAAAATAAAAACTCCCGCCAGCGCAAAAGGCAAAAATCTATCCACGTAGTCCGCGTACGCTCGGCGCACGACCCGCGCGTCAAATTCGCCCGCGCTGCCAAGCCTCTCAAATTCGCTAAAAAGCGGCGCGGCGTAATAAACGCTAATAACCGCAAAGGCCGCTATCAGCGCGTAAAAAAAGGCTTTTGCCTGAGCGGCCTCGCCGTTTGCCGCGACGTAGACGATGAGTAAAAAAGCAAATCCGCGCCCAAACTCCCCTGCCGCATCGCCCAGAGAGTCAAACTGCGGCGCGTAGGGAAAAGCCGAGATCAAAAACGCGTAAAAGGTAAATGCGATAAGACAAAACGCTGGCGCGCGAGAAAGGCTGAAATTTACCCCGACCCTTGCGGCAAATCGCGTCCTATCCGTGAAATAAAGCCAGATCGCGCAGACAAGCGCGAGATAAAGCGAGACGTTTTTCGCCGCCGTCATACGCGGCATATGCTCGCAAGCGATAAAAACGCAAACGAGGTATAAAGCGGCGTTTTGTAGGCGGTTTTGCAGTTTGGTCATTTTCTTCCTTAAATTTAAAACGCCCATTATAACGATAAAATCATTAAAATCCAGTAAGCGGTTTTTGGCTAAATTTTACTCGCGCTAGCTCAAAAACCGGCCGTAAATTTATAAATTTATGCTAAATTTAGGCTAAATTTTTATAAATAATAAAGGTCCAAATTTTGATATATTTTCTCATATATTTGCTGATTTACCCATATCTTTTTGCGATGAAAAAGCTAAAATTCAAAGGCGAAAAAGGCAAAACTTTACTCATACAAACAGCTAAAATCGGCGACTACGCAAACTCGGCCGTGATCTTTGAAAAGCTGGGCAAATTTGACGTACTCATCGACGAGATAAACCTAGCCTTCGCAAAACACGACAGCCGAATAGAAAAAATATTTACGATAAACGATGTAAAACGAAAAAAAGCCTCAAAAATAGGACTCGCGCTCGAGCTTTTTTCGCGCAACTACGAGAGCGTCTACGTGCTGATGCCAAACAGCTTAAATCTCTTTTTGGCGCGCTGCACTCTAGCTAAAAACATCGTCGCCGTGCATCACTATGCGGCATCTAGCGACTTTGCCCTCCTGGCGCTCGGCATGAAAAAAGTGCCGCACACTCTGCAAGATCTCACGCTGCTAACCTACCTAAAAACGCTGGGCATTAGCGAGCTAAAATATGAAAAATGCTTGCAAAAACCGCTCTTTATCCCGCAAGAAAATCTAATAAAAAGCGGCAAATTTAAGATCGGCGTGAGCCTAAGCGCGGGCAATAAAATGAAAACGCCGCCAAAAAAAACTTGGGAAAAAATATTTGAAATTTTCGCTAAATCTGACTGCGAGGTTTACATTTTCGGCGTCGGCGAGGAGACTGCTCTGCTAAAAAACCTGCTCGCGGAAAATACGGACAAAAAGCAGACGGAAAATCCGAGCGATGGACAAATTTGCGCAAATTTAGCCGGTAGCGATACGAGCGAAATTTACGGCGGTCTTGAAAATACAAACGAAGAGCAGACAAAAGCTCAAATTTGCAGCGAAAATGGCACCGGCGGCGAGTCAAATTTAAGCTCGCAAATTTGCGATATTTACGTGAAAAAATTCGGCGAAAACGAGCTAAAAATCATCTCTTTGATAGGTAAAATCAAGCTTGAGGAGTTGCCGTTTTATCTCTCGCAGATGCAGCTTTACGCGAGCTCGGATACGGGCAACTACTACGTCGCAGATAGCGTGCGTACGCCCACGATCTGCCTGATGGGGCCTTGTTTTGCTAGCGAGCAAAGAGGCGTCGCCGACTCGCTTGTGATCAGCTCGCGTCTGCCGCCCGTTAGCTCCGTGTTTAAAACCGTGCGGGATATCGACGCGAGCGCGTTTTTCGAGCTTAGCGAGCAAAACCTCGCAGACATCGAGGCCTTCGTCAAAGTTCGCTATATATCCTATCTATCCCGCGAAGATAATTTTCTATGCTAAATGCCTTTATAACGGCATCGTCGGGGCTTTTTGAGCTAGGCTTGCGCAGGCTCTCAAAGCAGGCCAAAAGCGCGTCCGAGCTTCTTTGAACTATAAAAAAATCTTGCTTTTTCGAGGAGATTTCATAAATTTCCCTTATAACGGCGATATCAGAGTATACCGCGCCAAGCCCGCAGCCAAGCGCCTCGATGACGACTCTAGGTAGCCCCTCGTCGCTAGAAAATCCAAGCACGTAGTCGCACGCGGCGTAAATCTCGTCCATCTTGGAAACAAAGCCCAAGTACTCGGCCTTGCTCGATTTTATCAGCGCGTCAAATTTGGCTTTCGCGCCTGCTTTTAGCTCGCCTCCGCCTGCAAAATAGACTTTTATATCGCTTCTTTTTAACCCCACAAGCGCGTCAAAAACAAGCTCGTGCCCCTTTAGCGTCAAGAAATTTGCGGGCATTACGATATTTATTTTTTCGGCGTCAAATTTGGCTTTTAAGGTGGCGCTTTTATCGTCGCCGCTATTTTTTAAATTTGCCTGCGAGGGGCTTAAATTTTCGCCCGCTTCAGACTTTTCCCGCCCTAAAACAGGCGCCTCAACGGGATTATAAACCACGTTTTTAGGCATATTTATCTGCGCGGCGTAAAAATCGTAAGTCGCGTTTGAAACGCAAACGGGCGTAAATTTTAGCCGCTTTAAAATCTCAAGCTTAAAAGGCTCGACGGCCGAGTTTTTGCGCAGATGTTGGACTACCGCGATATTTAGGGCGTTTGCGGCGGCGATGTAGGCGAGATTGGTTGAAAAGTGATTGTTTAAATGCACTACGTCGGGCTGCACTTGCCGCAGCAAGCAAAGCGCGTAGTCGTAGTCTTTTTTGTATAGGTATTTTGCCAACATTTGCCCGCCCAGCGCGCGCAAAAGCTCTTTTTTTAGCTTTGAGGGCTGCTTTTTGGGCTCAAATTTTATAAATTTAGCCCCGGCTTCCTCTATGATTTGCGAGATTTTGCGTCCGCCCGTTTCGTAATCAGTTTCAAAAAAAGCGCATAGCTCGTATTTTTGCTGCGCGGCAAGCCCCCGCAAAAGATACAAAAAACTCTTCGTCCCGCCGCCGTATTCGCGCCCCGTATCGACGAACAAAATCTTTTTCAAATCATTTCCTTTAGCATCTCCCAGACCTCATCCGCCCCTATTTGCAGCATACACTCTTGAAATTTGCAGTTTTTGCCGACGCAAGGCGAACAGGTGCGCGGCTTTTTGATAAATTTATGGATATTTTCGTCAAAATCGGGGTTTGAATTTACGGGCGAAGCGACGGCAAAAAGCCCGATCGTAGGCGTTTTTAGCGCGGCTGCGACGTGCAGCGGGCCGGTGTCTGGCGTCACTAGCACGTCAAGCCTAGCTATCAGCGCCGCAGCCTCTCGCAGACTAAATTTACCCGCCGCATCTATCACGTGCGCGCTTCTTAACTCCTCGTCTAACTGCGCGGTCATCGCTCGCTCGGCGGGGCTGCCCGTTAGCACGATGACGGCGTCCGTGCGCTCCAAAATAATTCCCGCCAGCTCCCGCCAACGCTGCCAAAACCACTGCCTGGAAACCGTGCTAGCCCCCATCTGAAAGCCGATAAATTTGCGTTTGCCGTCTTTTTTTAGCATTTCATCGACGCGGGTAAAATCCTCATCACGCAAATATAAATTTAGCCTCGTGTCGCGACTCTCGATACCTACAAATTTAAGCTGTTCGAGGCGGTTTAGCACGACGTACCTCTCATCTCCGTAAGGCTCTGGCGCGTTTGAGTGAAAGGCGCTAAATTTATTGCCGGCATTCGGTAGCTTAAAGACGTATTTGGCTCCGCTTAAAACTGCTAGCGGCGTGGCCTCGGGCTCGTTTGAGTGCAGGATAAAAACTATGTCCGACTTTATCTTTTTTAGCTGCGATAAAGCGCGCAAAAAGCCGCCTTTTTTGCCGTCATAAAGCAAAATTTCATCGATATTCGGATCGGTTTTAAAAAGCGGCGCGGTAGATGGATTTAGCAAGGCAACCGTGCGTACGTGCGGGAAATTTTGCCGAAAGACGCGAAAAACGGGCGTGTTAAAAATCGTGTCGCCAAGCGCGGTGTTGCTAAAAAAACAAACCGTTTGTATGGGCTGCGTAACCAGCTGCGTTTTGCGCACGCTTTTAAAGCGTAAAATGAGCCGCGCCGCGCTCTCAAAGAGCCTCATACATCGCTTCCGTCTGCGCAACCATCGTCTCTATAGAGAAGTTTCGCACGATAAATTCCCTCGCGTTCGCGCTAAATTTCGCCCGAAGCGCCGCGTCTTCTATCAACGTTTTTAAGGCCTCTTTGAGCGATTCTTTGTCGCCGTTTTTAAACAAAAGCCCCGTTTCGCCGCTACTTATCGCCTCGCCGATACCGCCCGCGTCGCTACCGATACAAGGCACCCCGCACGACTGCGCCTCAAGCAGAGCCGTACCCAGCGCCTCCATCTTTGAAGGTAGCACGAAAACGTCAAAACTACCCAAAAACTCGCTCACGTCGGTGCGCGAGCCTAGCATGTAGATGTTTGGCGTTTTTATTTTTTTTAGATTTTTTTCCTGTGGACCGTCGCCGACCACGACCAGAGCGGTATTTGGTAGATTTATCTCGCTAAAAGCTTCAAACAAAAGCTGATGATTTTTCGCCGCGCGCAAGACCGCTACGATACCGACTACGACGCAGCCCGAGCTCAAATTTAGCTCAGCTTTTATATCTTTGGTAAAATTTGGATTAAACCGCGCCGTATCCACGCCCGTGTAGATAACGTCTATCAAATTTTCCCGCACGCCCTGCGAGACGAGCTGGGCTTTTACGGCATTTGAGACGGCTACGACTTTATCGTTTACGTTGTAGCTAAATGCCGATCTGATCGGCGTTTGTAGGTGTCTGGTGCGCACTGTTTTAGCGCCCGTTAGCTTTGCTACGATCGCGCCGATGTTGCCGTCCTTGCCCGAGTGCGTGGCGATGATAGAGATATTTTTTTCGCGCACAAAACGGCAAATTTTAAAAATTTCAAAAATATTATAAACCTTGCTTAGGTTAAATTCCACAAACTCGCAATCAATCGGCTTTTCAAAGCTTTTTGATCCAGGATTTAGCGCGTAAAATACCTTAAATTTATCCTTATTTAACCCGTTTATGACGCGTTGCGTGCGGTGCTCCTGACCGCCGAAACCCAGCGAGCTTTCAAGCTCCAGGATGTTGATTGTGTCTGCTTTTTTCATATATTTTTGACCGCCTCGTAGATTTCCTCGTCCGTCACGTACTGCGCCCTTTTGCTAGCGCTTTGTAACACGACGCACTCCGCACCGCCGTAAATGGGAGCCCAGCGAGCGGCGTCTGTTTTGCCAAGCACGAGCACAGTTTTTACGCCAAGCGCCGGTGCTAGGTGTGCCACGCCGCCGTCAAGCGTGAGGACAAATTTAGCCGCCCAGATATAGCCGGCTAGCTCGTCTAAATTTTTAGTTGCAGCAAATTCTACGCCCGCTTCTTGCGCTACTTTTTCGCCAAATTTTACGTCCTCCGCGCTAACGGCGACGCGTCCGAAATTTTGCTTTAAAAACGCCAAAATCCGTAAAATTTTAGCCTCGTCCATGCGGTTTTGCTCCACCCTTGATGAGACGTGAAAAAATACGAAATCCTTAAATTTCTCGCTTTTAAAGCTCGGTACGTAAAGCGTCTTTTCTCCGTCAAATTTCGCACCCAGAGGAGCTACTAGCTCGCAACAAAGTAGCACCTCGTGAGGAGGCGGATTAAAGTTTAATTTATATATTATTAATGAACCGCCCTCGTTTTGCTTTGCCGCTCCTACGGTCGTTTTGGCTGCGGCCGCTCTGGCAAATATCGCGGCCGATGGCGAATAAGCACTCCTAAAAATCACGGTCGCATCGTATTTTTCGCGGCGAATTTGAAGCAAAATTTTACATTTTTCCCAAAATGCCCGCACTTTTGCTGCCAACCCTTTTACGTGCTTTGGTTTAGTGTAGATATATATTTTGTTTAAAAATGGATTGCCGCGAACGACGCATGCGTTTAGGCTATTTACCACGATATCTATCTGCGCGCCCGGATGAGCCTTTCGCAGTGCCTCTATCGCTGGCGTCGTGCAGATGAGATCGCCGATGTTATCGTTTCTAACGAGCAAAATTTTCACGATTTTCCTTTTTTGCGCGATTATACCTATTTTACGCTTATACTTATTTACGCCATCATCCCTCGCACGCCGGGCATAACCTAAAATTCATCAAAAAACTTATAAAATACCGCTAAATTTTAAAAGGCGAACATGAAAAAAATAGTATTTTTAAGGCTCGATCTGGACGCTATCGGCGGGGCGCAGAGATATCTCTCGAGGCTCGTTAAAGCTCTAAAAGATTCGGGCGTTGCGTGCGAGACGCGCGGTTTTAACGGTAGCAAAAAACTAAGCTCGTGGATCAAAGCCCTGCGTTTTAACTCGCAAGCCAAGCGGAAAAAGGGCACGGACGAGATTTATTTTAGCCTTGAGCGCATCACCTGCGCCGACATCTACCGCGCTGGCGACGGCGTGCACAAAGTCTATATGAAAACCAAGCCTTTTTGGTTCACAAACCCCCTAAATTTCGTCATTCCGTACCTTGAAAAGCGCACTTTTAAAAATGCTAAAAAAATCATCGCCAACTCAAATTTCATAAAGCGTCAAATTTGCGATACCTACGGCATCGCCGAGGAAAAGATCGCAGTCGTCTATAACGGCGTAAATTTGCCTATGCGCGTGCAAAAAGGCTCGGCAAAGCTCGCTCTTTGCGAAGAATTCGGGCTTGATTTTCACCTACCGACGCTGCTGTTTGTGGGAAGCGGCTTTAAACGCAAGGGCACAGAGGAGTTTCTGCGCATCGCGGCTCGTCTAAAAACGCGGGTAAACTGCCTGATCGTCGGCCGAGATAAAAACGCCGCCCGCTACAAAAATCTAGCCAAGGAACTCGGCCTAAACGCCGTATTTACGGGCGCGCAAAAAAGCGCGGCGAGATTTTACGAAGGCAGCGAGCTGTTTTTATTTCCGACTGCTTACGAACCGTTTTCAAATGTCGTTTTAGAAGCGCTTAGCTACGGCTGCGTCGCTATCACTACCGCTCAAAACGGCGCTGCGGAGATACTACCGGGGGAGTTTGTGATGAGCTCGCCGCAAGACTACGACATCTGCGATCTGATTGACGAGATCCTAAACGACGACGAGCGGCTGGCAATGCTACAAGAGCGAAATTTGGCGCTTGCTAGCGAGTTTAGCATCGAAAAAAACGCGAACGCGACGCTGGAGATAGTGCGTGCGAATCTTGATTGAGCTGCCGACCTGGCTGGGCGACGCCGTGATGGCAAGCGCCGCGATAGAGGCCATCGCAAAGTACGCCGGGGCATTTGATATGGGAAATTTGACGGGCAAATTTGAGAGCTCGGGCGAGCGAGACTTTAGCTTTTCGTCGCAAAATTTCGGCTCGGTAACGCAAGAAATTCAAATTTTTAAAAACGGTGCGGCAAATTTAAGCGATAAATTTGACGCGGACGGCGGCGTAAATTTGATGGCAAGCGAGCAAGAAAATCAAAATCTAGAAAATTTGACAGCCCAGCCCGTCAAAATCGTATTTTTCGGCTCGTTTGCGGCATGTGAGCTTTTTAAAGCTCATCCAAACTGCGAACGCGTCATCGTGGATAACAGCAAAAAGGCTAAATTTAGACTCTGGCGGCTATTTTGGCAGGCTAGAAATCTCGGTAAATTTGACGCGGCGTTTAGCTTTAGAAGCTCGTTTGCGAGTAAAATTTTACTTTTCGGAGCGCGGGCTGGGCAAAAATTTATTTTCCAAAAGAGCAAAGACGGCGCGCATCAGGTACAAAAATACCTAAAATTCGTCAAAGCGGCGTTAAATTTAAAACGCGCAGACGACGAGCTAAAGCTTTACTTTGAGCCGCGTAAATTTGACGCGTCCGTGCTCGGGCTAAATCCGGGCGCTAGCTACGGAAGCGCCAAACGCTGGTATCCCGCCTACTTCGCGCAGGTGGCGCTGCATTTTAAAGATAAATTTAAGATTATGATTTTTGGCGGCGCGGGCGAGCGCGATATGTGCGAGCGGATCGAGCGAATTTTACGCGAAAACGGCGCGGAGTGCGAAAATCTAGCGGGCAAAACGAGCGTGCGCGAGCTTTGCGAAAATATCGGCGGCATCGGACAAAGCGGCGGGATATTTGTCACGAACGACAGCGGTCCTATGCATATCGCCGCAGCCTACAAGACGCCTACGATAGCGCTTTTTGGGCCGACGAGATTTACGCAGACCTGTCCGTGGCGCAACGAAAACGCCCGCATCCTACACCTAAATCTAAAATGCATGCCGTGCATGAAGCGCGTCTGCCCGCTAAAAACCCACGCCTGCATGAAAGATCTCTCGCCGCAAGCCGTCATAGAAACGATCGAGCGAGAATTTCTCGCCGAAGCGGCAAAGAACTAGAAATTTGAGTGCGTGGTTTTTTCTCAAACGGCCGCAAATCAGCAAAAAGCCCGCTACGCATAATGGCTTTTACAAACGGCACGCGATCAAATTTAACGCACGCGAAGCTAGCATTGAGATAGCGCAAGGCTGTTTAATCAAGGCAAATTTTACTAAACCGATTTTTGGCGCGCTTAGGATTTCGCTGCATTTTAGCCGTCAAGAAAAGTGCAGGCAGAGTAAAATTCAAACGCCTTTAAAGCTAGCAAATTTAAGCGTTTTGTGTGCCGTCCGTTGCGTCTCGCGTGCCACAAAACACACCGTCACAAAACAACCTCAACCTCGTAAATATCGTCAAATTTGACTCTCGTTTTTACTACCGTTAGGCTTTTATCCATCAAATTTACGTTTGAAACCAGCCCCTCTATGCTCACGTAGCCCTGCCCGTCGTGGTATGTGATTTTTACTTTGTCGGCGGGTTTTAATTTGCTTATTTTATTTAGGATTTCTTCTATTTTTGATTCGTCAAGATCTAGCTTTTCGCTCTTTTCTCGCTCCTGCGCTTTTAGGGCTTTTTCTAAAGTAGAGAGGGGATTAAACGAGCTAAAAATTTTGGCTCTATCTTTATTCACCGCTTTTGTGACCTCCTATCTTTTTGTTTCTATCTGGGCCGGTAGCTTCGGGCAATAGGTCGATAGCCCTTAGGATGGAGTTTTTGCCGTATTTTTCTTTTATCTTGTTTAGGGTTTTTAGTACCGTTTTTTCTTTTGCATTTTCTTTTTCAAAGAGGCTTCTTTCGGTTTTGCTTTCCTTTACAACGTCGTTTGCCGATATGCCGATTTGCCTGATGAGGCCTGCGTTTTTTATCTTTTTTAGATAAAGCTCCTGCACTGCGTCCATGAGTACGCTAGCGATATTGCTAGGAGTTTTAAACCTTACCGTAGCTCTTTGCGCGGGTTCGTTTTTGTCCGCGAATTTGATATTTATCGTGAGCCCGCTAGCTCGCACTTCCTCGTTTATCATCTTTAGAGCTAGCCTATCGGTCATCTCTTTTAGCACGATTAGAGCCTCTAGCCTCTCGTAGTCTCTAGGTAAAATTTCCGAGCTAAAATATGACTTGGTTGAGGGTTTATAGGCCTTAATGTCGGCTATAGTGGTGGGCTCGATACCGTTTGCGTGATCTAGCGCGATATAGGCGTCGATACCAAAAACTTTCTCAAGCAGGCTAAATGGCGCGTTTGCCATATCCTTCATGCAAAATATCCCGTATCGCTCAAGCTTGACCCTAGTTTGCTTGCCTATGCGCCAAAAATCATTTAGCGGCTGGTGCGTCCAGAGCTTTTCTTTATAGAGCGTTTCGTCTAAAAAGGCGATATTATCCTCGCTGTGTTTGGCTAGGATGTCAAGTGCGATTTTGGCTAGATACAAATTCGTCCCCATGCCGCAGGTGGGCGTTATGCCAGTCGTTTTTAGGATGTCGTCCATTATCATCTTTGCCATGGCTCTGGCTTCTAGTTTGT
>CALISV010000013.1 GCA_938041615.1 uncultured Campylobacter sp.
AAGCAGAGCGTAATTCAAGCCCCTTCCCCCTTAACAAGAAAGATTAAATTTAATGCACAACACCAAATTTGACCAAATCAAATTTAGCACTTTAAAGTTGCGGGTCTCGGCGAGTAAAATTCTAAAATTTATTCAAATTTGAGCGGCGCAAATTTGACTCCGAATTCGGCTTCAAATTTACAGCCAAAAAAGTCAAATTTAAATTTCACTTCAGCCTATCGCCAAATTTTTGTTTGTCGCTCATATAAACGAAGCTTAGCACCTCGGCGACGGCACGAAAGAGCTCCGCGGGAATCATATCGTTTACCTCGCACGTCTTGTATAGTTCGCGCGCTAGCGGCGGATTTTCGACGATTTTGACGTTGTTTTGCACTCCGATTTGCTTGATGCGAAGCGCTAGAAAATCCACGCCTTTAGCTAGGATCACGGGCGCTTTTTCCTTTGTTTTATCGTAGCGAAGCGCGACGGCGTAGTGGGTCGGGTTTGTGATGATGACGTCTGCTTGCGGGATATTTTGCATCATTCTGTTGCGCGCGGCTCGCATTTGCAGCTGGCGGATGCGTCCTTTTACCTGCGGGTCGCCCTCCATCTGTTTGTACTCATCCTTGATCTCCTGCTTGCTCATTCTTAGGTCGCGAAAATACTGAAAACGCACGATCAGCACGTCAAGAAGCCCGATGATAAACATTACTATTAGCATCACGGCAGCTAAAATCAGCATTTTTTCTTTTAGCCACGCTAGCTGCGCCGCCATCGAGAAAAACAGCGTATGCGGCAACTCTTTGATAAAGCTTAAAAACATCAAAAATCCGACCGTAAAAACCGCCGTGACCTTGAGCACCATTTTGATGCCGTCTATCAGCTTTTTGAGCGAAAAGAGATTTTTGAGCCCTTTTATCGGGTTGATTTTGTTTAAATTTGGCTCTAAAGGCTTAGTCGTAAATATAAATCCAAACTGCATGAGGTTGGCGACGACGCCCGCGATCGCGATGCAAACGGCGATAGGTAGGATGATGAGCAGCGTGCGAAATATCGTCGTGATCGCGACGCTAAAGAGCAGCTTGCGCGTAAATTCCTGCCCGATTAGGCTCTGATAGTAGTTATACAGCGTGAAAAACTGATCGCCGATGAAGCCAAGAAGCGCCACCACGACGAAGATCGCGACCGCGAGCGTGACGAAGCCTGCGAGGTCTTGGCTTTTGGGGACGTTGCCGTCCTTGCGCGCGTCTTCGATCTTTTTGGAGGTGGGTTCTTCGGTTTTTTCTTGGTCTTCGCCTGCCATCTCTATCCTGAGTTTGCTTAAATTTGGGCGATTATACCTAAAACGAGGTTAAATTTTACGCTACAATTGCCTAAATTTAAAGGAATAAAATGCAAAAGCTTGACGATCACGTAAGCGAGTGGTTTGGGCAGATGAAGGCGCGCAACGAGGCTGCCGCGGATCACTTCAAAAGCCGCAAAATCCCCTACGACGAGTCAAATTTGATAGAGGTTTTGCAAAGCTCTCAGGATAAATTTGATCTCCTTTGGGCTACTATCGCCTTGCGCGAGCTAGGCACGGTGCGTGCGATACCCGCTCTAAAATGCGCCGTCAAATTTAAAAGTCTAGATGTACAAGGCAATGCGGCTCTAACTACCGCGTTTTTAGCTGACGGCGTCGAGAACGGCTTTTTGGCGAGTTTGCTTTCTTGCAAAGAGTACCGCGCTAAATTTTACGCAATGACGGGGATTTTATATAAAGAGGACGGGGCGCACTCGGCCTTGCCTTTTGTTTTGGAGTATTCGGAAGGCGAGTAAAGGCGGCAAGGCGCTTGCTAAAACAGCGTGCGAAGGGCTAGACTGGCTCTATCTAGCTAGATACGGCGCGCATTTGCCCCTGGCGCAAGAAGTTTTTGATAAAATAAATAAAAATAGGGAGTATGTAGATGAAAACGTTTTTGCAAGACTCGCAGGAGAATTCCCGCAAATTTTCACAATCTAAAAAACCGCAAAAAAGCGAAACCGAGCTGCTTTTGGACGAGTGCGGCGAAGTTTTAGCCAAGCTAAAAAAGAAAAATTTGAGCGAGCGCGAGTTTTTGTGCGAGTTGATAAAACTGATGGCTTTTTCGATACCGCAAATTCCTTATGAAATTTGGCTGGAAAAATGTATAGAAAGCGGCGATGTAGAGGCTCTAAACGATCTAGTTTTTCAGTACGCCAGAAACGAGCTACTGCCGGGCTGCGAGGGCGGGTACGATCAGTGTGAGAGGCTTATTCATTCGTTTCTCGCGCTGGCGTGCGGAGATATGGACGGCGTAAAAAACGTACTTACGCACTCTATGCCGCCCAGCACGAACGGTTATAGATTTTTGTGCGTGATGAGCGATCTGGTTTCGGCGCTGCTATGGGACGATAAAAAATCGCTCGAGCCCGCACTGAAAAAAGCGCGCAGATTTGCGGACTCCAAAAAGCCGATAAACGAAAGAGAAGCGGTAAAATTCGTCCTTGCCTTGCACGAAAAAGACGCGGCCGCGATGAGCGAGAGTTTGAGTAATTTTTGCGTAAAAGTTGCCAGAACCGCCGCGCCGCAATTTGAAAAGCGGATTAGTTTTTTCGCGCACGGACTTTATGCGTTGGCACACTATCTCCTGCCTTTTGAGATTTTTGAGTGTATTGGCTTGCCGAAAACTAAAAATTTCAATGAAAATTACGCAAAAAGGCTTTTAAGCGGCAAACCGGCGCAGCCCAAATTATATTTTAGCTTCCCGCCGGAATTTGATGTTTTTAATCAAATTTTAAACGCTTTGCCAGCTAAAACCGTACTTCATCCGCCTTTTGACAGGCCTTCGTCGAGCGATCAAATACGCTTCCTAGATCACGACGCGATGGTTGAAAATTTAGCGGACGAAATTTTAAAAGCTAGGACATTAAACCAAAATTTATAAATTTTTGGGTATCATCCGTCTCTTACAACCAACAAAGCTCCCCAAGTCTTTTGAAATCCAAAAGCGCTTTTTGGTCTTACCAAATTTAGAAAGGTAGAGTATGTCAAAATACGCTATATTTAAGCACGGCGGCAAGCAGTATCGCGTCAGCGAAGGCGAATATCTTAAGCTTGACCATTTCAGTGCTGAAGCAAAATCATCAGTCGAGATTACGGACGTTTTGTGCGTAAACGATGGTGAAGTAAAGGTAGGCGCGCCGTTCGTAAAGGGTGCGAAAGTCGTTCTT
>CALISV010000014.1 GCA_938041615.1 uncultured Campylobacter sp.
AAGGCCTGCGAAGGCGGATTTGGAGCTTCTTGCGCCGAGCTTGGCGAGATGTTTTTTCAAGGGCGCAGTGCAAAAAAGGACGTTTCTCGCGCGCTGGAGCTTTTTGAAAAAGCCTGCCTACTTTGGCGACTAGATGCCTGCGAGAGCCTAGCGGACGCGTATTTTGATGGATCAGACGTGCCGCGAGATATCCCAAAAGCCTTTAACTTTTACGGGATCGCCTGCTACAACGGGCTAAAACCGGCCTGCACGAATCTAGGCGCGATCTACGAAAAAGGCATAGGTGAAGTGGTAAAAGCGGACGAAAACGAGGCTGCGAGCCTTTTTCGCGAGGCTTGCGAGGCGGACGATGCGCGCGGGTGCCTAAATCTAGCGCGCCGTCTTGAGCGCAGCGACAAAAAACAAGCCGCCGCGCTACGCCAAAAGGCGCAAAAGCTGCACGAAAAAGAGTGCGAGGCGGGGCTGGCTAAAAAGTGCATGGAGTTTAAAAAATCAACTAATAAAGGAGAAAAACATGAGTTTTAAAAAAGTTTCGTTTGCCGCCGTTGCGGCCGTTTGTCTGTTTTTGGGCGGCTGCACCCAGCCTAGAACTACGCAGATAGAGCTACCAAAAAGCGCGCTAGATAGCGTAAATCTACCAAACGAAGTAGCCATAGACGGCGAAAAATTCGTCTTAAAGCAAAAAAACACAAGAACGGCTGAGTTTTATCTACCCAATGAAAAAGTGGGCTTTAAATGGACCAAGCTAGTAAGCGTCACCGTCGATGAAAACGCCGACATCAACGAATACCAAAGGACTTTTATGACCGCGCTAAAAAGCGGGCAGTTCGGCAAAGCGGAGTATGATTTTAAGTCTATAAACGATAAAGAGTATCAAGCTTACACGATCTACTATCCGATCGCTGGCAACCCTGATTTTGACAACTACGAGATCAATCTAATCCACGTCAAGAGCCTTAACTGCGGGCTTAGAGTCACGCACTACGCGCTAAAGTTTCTAAATATCGCGGATAGAAGCAAATTTCACACGCTAATCAAGCAAAAAATGCCGATATTTTTAGCGCAACTACCGCAAGTCGAGTGTAAATAATTTTACTTTCGGGCGTTATTTTTAGTTTTTGCTAAATTTATCGCCATTTTTTTGCGAGCTAATTTTTAAAATTTAGCCCGTAAACTGCGGCAAATTTGACGCTTTGCTTGCGCGGGCGGTCAAATTTGACGCGGCGCGGAGTTAAATTCGGCTATAAATTTAACGCCACTTTTGATTTTCGGCGGTAATTTTTATGATTCATGCTTACTTGCTAACGGCTTAGACAAAAACCACCCAAAGGAAAAAGATGGAAAACGGCGGACTGGCGGTATATTTCGGAGAAAAATTAGCGCAAATTTTATCGCAAAAGATAAAGGCGGTTTATCCCAAATTTGACGCGCAGAGCTACTGCGGGCAAATTGCTGAAAGCACGCCAAATTTCGGCTATTCGCAACGGATTTTGGCGCACGCAAACACGCTAAATGAACTTTTGCCACTGGATTTCAGGAACGCGGCGGAGATTTTGGTCGCGATTTTAGGCGAAGAAAACCCGAACGAAACGGGCATGTTTAAGCACTTTTACTGGACTTTGCCGCTGGCAAAATACGTCGAAATTTACGGCATAGACGACTTTGAGGCCTCGATGAATGCGATTGAAGAAATCACAAAGCGCGGCACTGGCGAGTATGCGGTGCGCGCCTTTATCAAAAAAATACCCGCAAAACTCGCTCAAAACCATTACGCAGTGGGCGCGCTCGTCAAATTTCCACCTGCGCAGGCTAGCATCAGAAGGCCTACGACCAAAGCTGCCGTGGGCTAGCAAACTGGAGCTTTTCATTAGCGACCCAAGCCCCGTTTTTGCGGTACTGGAGATACTAAAAGAGGACGAGGTGCGTTTCGTACAGCGCTCGGTCGCAAACAACGTCGCAGACTATCTAAAGGTAAATTTTGCCGCCGCAAAAGAGCTGCTCGTGCGCTGGCAAAGCTCGCAAAACAAAAACACGCAGCAAATCATCCGTCACGCGACGAGGAAGATAAAAATTTAGCTTTTTGCGCAGATACGTAAGTCGGCGGCTAAATTTGAGATGAAAATTTTATAAATTTATAACGCATTTTATAAATAAAAAAGCGGTTCAACCCGCCGCACAAAAAGTCGAGGCAAGCTTGGTGGTCGTCGCAGCAAAAAAGATCAAATTTACAACTGCAGCCCGAAATCAAATTTGATCCAAACTCGCAGCTATACGCAAATTTCAAAAGCTGCCGTGCTCAAATTTAAAGCAAAACACCCAAGCAAATCCAAAAATCAAAGCGTCAAATTTGAGCCCTCGCGTCCAAGACGCAAGCAATCGCGCGATTTAAAAGTCAAATTTGCCAAAAAACCGCACAAGATAAAAATCCTAGCGCCTAAGCACAGCAAACGGCCGAGCGTAAAAAATCTAGCCCGCAAAAATCCTAAACGCCGCCCAGAAGCAAAGAGCGCCGACTAAAACACCGACGGCAAAGGCTGAAGCGACGTAGAGTTTTTGCTTTTTTCTGATCTGCTCAAATTTCTTTTCGTGATGCTTTTTCACGCCCTCAA
>CALISV010000015.1 GCA_938041615.1 uncultured Campylobacter sp.
GTTGTTTAAGTTTGGCTTAAAATTTAGGTTGAAAAAAGAAAAGTAATGGTATATTTGAAAAAAATTTTGAACGAGAATAGATGGAAAAAAATAAAATTTTAATCGTAGAAGACAACAAAGCGCTGGCTAGACTGATCGCCAAAAAGATGGAAGATAAGGTCGAGATGGATATCGACGTGGCGTACACTATGGCTGAAGCGCAAGCTTTTTTAAGCGATCCGAAAGAGTATTTTATCGCGCTGCTTGATCTAAATTTACCAGACGCTCCAAACGGCGAAATTGTGGATTACGTCATCTCAAAAGGACTGCCTAGCATCGTGCTAACGGGTAGCATGGATGACGCTACTAGAGAGAGCTTTATCCATAAAGACATCGTAGACTACGTCTATAAGGGCAATATGGACGATATAAATTATATATTTAAGATCATAAATCGCCTCAGCAAAAATAGACAATATAAAGTAATGGTTGCCGAGGACTCGGCGCCTTTTAGAAATAATCTTAAAAAAATCCTAACTAGTCTTCAGTTTCAAGTATTTACCGCCGCTCACGGCGAGGAGGCGATGAGTTATTTTGCCGATAACCCCGACATGAAGCTTGTCGTTTGCGACTATAGGATGCCCGTAAAAGACGGCCTTGAGGTGCTAAAAGAGATAAGAGCTGCGGGCGATAAAAATCAAATCGGCGTTTTGATGATGACGAGTCCGAGCGAAAACGTAAACGGTGCGATATTTTTGAAAAACGGAGCGAATGATTTTATCGCTAAACCCTTTGTAAAAGAGGAGCTTATTTGCAGGGTAAATAATCTAATCGAAGCGATGGAAAACATAAATCAAATCGCTGATTTTGCGAACAAGGACTTCCTGACAGGCGTTTATAATAGAAGGTATTTTTACGACGATATGAACGAATACTTAGCCTACGCCGAGGAACATGCCGAGCCTTATGCGGTGGCGATGCTAGATATCGATCATTTTAAACAGATAAACGATACTTACGGTCACGACGGCGGCGACAAGGCGTTAAAGACGCTAGCTAAAAAGCTGATCGACGAGACCAAAAAGGGCGATTTGGTAGCGAGATTTGGCGGGGAAGAATTTTGTATCGTACTAAAAAACGTCTCAAACGAAGAGGCGGTTAAATTTTTCGTAAATTTAAGAGCTAGCATCGCAAACTGCAAAGTGCGACTAAAAAAAGAGCAGATAAAATTTACCGTCTCTATCGGAGTGGCCTTTAGTAGGAGCGATTATAGATTGGATGAGCTTTTAGAGCTTGCCGACGAGGCTCTTTATAGAGCAAAAGAAAACGGGCGAAATAGGGTAGAAATAGCCTGATGATAATAGACACTCACTGTCATTTGGACGATGAAAGCTTTGATAGCGATCTAGTAAAAGTTATCGCAAATGCCCGAGAAAACGGTGTCGGCGGGGTGCTGATACCGGGTGCTGATATTAATGATTTACCAAAAGCGGCTAAAATAACCCGCGAATTTGAAAATGTATTTTTTGCCGTCGGAGTTCATCCGTATGAGAAAGCGGGATTTGACGAAGAGGCTCTGCGTAAATTTGCGCGAGACGAAAAGTGTATAGCCGTGGGCGAATGCGGGCTTGATTACTTCCGCTTACCTAAAGACGAAAATGAAAAAGAGCTTGAAAAAGCGGAACAAAAGCGCGTATTTAGAGCGCAGCTTGATATGGCGGTAGAGTTAAATTTGCCCGTTATTTTGCATATTAGAGATGCAAACGAAGATAGTTTTAATATCTTAAAAGAGTATGCACCAAAGCTTGAAGCTGGAGCGATTTTGCACTGCTATAATGCTTCGCCACTTCTTTTAGAGCTTTGTAAATTTGGGAATTTTTACTTTGGTATAGGCGGTGTTTTAACATTTAAAAATGCTAAAAATTTAGTCGAAATTTTGCCAAAAATCCCATTTGATAGGATAGTCATTGAAACTGACGCTCCTTATCTCACGCCAGAACCAAATCGTGGCAAGAGAAATGAGCCGGCGTTTACGACATTTGTTGCTAAAAAGATAGCTGAAATTTTAAACCTTGAGTTTGAAGTTATTTGTGAAAAAACTTCAAATAATGCCAAAAGGTTGTTTAAGTGCTTTGCTTAAATTTTGGGCGTTGCACTTGTTTAAGATGCTAGCATCTTAAGTTTTGACACGAAAAAAGGATAGAAATGAAAGCAATGCTTAAAATATTTTTAATGTTTGCATGTAGTACCTTGCTACTGGCAAATACACCTGAAAAAAGCTCATACGATACTCAGGTAAAAATTTTAAAAGAGCTGGATATTGACGCTAGCTTTATGAAGACTTCTCACTATGCAAAGATGAGGCAAGGTATCAAACAATCA
>CALISV010000016.1 GCA_938041615.1 uncultured Campylobacter sp.
TTCTTTTAAAACCGCTTGATTTTTTGCTACTTTGGGATCGGCTTGATTTTTTGCGGCCAAATTTGACGTAGGATTTTGAGCGTTTAAATTTGCCTCGCTTAAAAACGAGTTGTCAAAATTTGCTTCGCTTTGAAACTCGTCGCCGCTTAAATTTGACGTATCTAAATTTTGCCTTGCATAGGCATTTGCGGGCTCGTTCGCATCTCGCTCAAAAAGGCCGTCATCATACTCGGCCGCCTCGCTAAATATCTCGCTCACATCGTCCGGATCAAATGGCGGCTCGCCAAAGGTAGCCGTTTGCGGCGCGCTGTTTTGGTTAAATTTAGCGGCGATGCTTGGTTTTTGCTCCGTTTTTGCGGCATTTTGGCTCTCTAGCCGCCTTAGTTCGTCGTCTAAAAACGCCAGATCCGCCCCCGCAGCAATGCCGTCATCGGTCTTAAATTTTAGCGAATACGCCTCATGAAAATCGTGCGTGTCGTCGCGCATACTCTCAAAATCGGGCGCAAATTTAGGCTCGGCAGGCTGATTTAAACCAGCCTGCGTTTGCGAGTTTTGCGTCAAATTTACCGCGTTTTCATTTAAATTTAAGGGTGCGGTTGCGCCCATAAGCGAGTCGCTATTGGTCTGCGCGCTAGGCGCCGAGTCGTTCGCCGCCTGCGCTTGCGGCGTCAAAATTTGCGTTTGCTCGCCCCGCTCGCCGCTTTCAAATTTGGCGTCTAAATTTTGCTCCGAGGGCGTAGCCGTCCCCTCCTCGCTACCGCCTGCAAACAAATTTCCAGTCAAATTTGAGGGCTCTTGCGCTTGGGCGTTTTGATTTAAATTTTCCTCCGAGCCGTTCGCGTCAAATTTGGAGCCAGCCTGGTTTAAAGCCGCCCCATCGGCCTCAGATTTTGCCACGCCGCCGCGCTCGTCATCCAAATTTGCCGTACCCTTTTGCTCTTGCGCCCCTATTTCGGGGCTTTGCTTGGGAGTTATCTTTATCTTTGCGCTCTCGCCGAAAAGACTGCGCAAAATCTGCAAAATCACCTTCGAGCTCTCGCGAAGCCGCCGCTGATCGTCGCCGGCCGCGCTTGAGGCCAGACTCATACAGCCGCTTGAGAAGTCCAAAAACTCGATGCAGTTTTTAAAGCACTCGCCAAGATCAAAGCTGCGGTCGTAAATTTTGGCTAAAAACGCCTCGTAAGCGGGATTTAGGATTTTCGCGGTGTGGGTTTGACTGCCTGGCTCCTGCGGCGCCTGGGCACTCAAATTTGCCGAGCCGGCTAGAGTCTGAGCGCCCAAATTTTGCCCCTGAGTCGCGCCGTTTTGCAAGGCGAGTTTAGGCGCGTTTGCACCCGTCAAATTTGATCCGTCCGCAGAGGCTGAAATTTGACCCGTCTGCGTAGGAGCCGTAAATTTAGCCGCTTCGCCTCGTCCGCTCGTGAAATTTGACGCCACACGAGAAGCGCTAAAATCAGCCGCGCGAGCCTGCGAATCCGCAAATTTTTCCCTCGCGTCCACGGCTATCATCTCGTCGATCGATTTTAGATTTATCGCCTCGATCATCATAAAAAGCATCACGCCAAGCACGAATCCGCCGTCGCTGCTAACGCTTAGCATCGAGCGCGCCTGCGAGAGGATTCTAAAAAATCTCTCATACAAAAGCAGCGAGTATTTCGGGCTTTGCGCGAGGAAATTTGCTTTTAAATTTGCCGTTATCTCATCTATCACCATCTCGGCATCGTAGCTCTCTAGCTGCGCTACCGCCGCGCTTACGGCTGATTTGTCACCGCTCATAACGAGTGCGAGTATCTCCTCTATGCGCTGCGGATCAAGGAGTCCCAGCATCTGCGCGACGGCGCTTTGCGTGAGCTCGCCCTTGGCGTAGATGATGGCCTGATCTAGCAGCGTGAGAGTGTCGCGCAGCGAGCCCGCGCCGCTACGAGCGAGGATCTCGAGGGCCTCTTTTTCGTGCGGGACGTTTTCGCGGTTTAGGATAAAGTCAAGATGCGCGACGACGTCCGGGCGCGAGATCTGGCGAAATCTAAAATGCTGCGTGCGCGATAGTACGGTGGCCGGAAGCTTGAGAGGATCGGTCGTGGCCAGGATAAATTTGACGTAGGGCGGCGGCTCCTCGAGCGTCTTTAGCAGCGCGTTAAACGCGGGCGTAGAGAGCATATGCACCTCGTCGATGATAAAAATCTTAAAGCGCGCGATCGCCGGAGCGTACTTGGTCTGCTCGATGAGTCCCTTTATATCGTCGATCCCGCGGTGGCTGGCGGCGTCCATCTCGATGATATCGATGTGGCGACCTTCGTTTGCGGCGATACAGTTGGCGCACTGCTCGCAGGGCTGGCTAGTCGGGCCGTGATCGCAAACAAGCGCCTTTGAAAATATCCTAGCGCTCGAGGTCTTGCCGCTGCCGCGAAGCCCCGAAAAAAGGTAGGCGTGAGTGAGGCGGCTCTCGTCCAAAGCGTGCGTGAGGCTGGTGCTGACGGCCTCCTGGCCTACGAGCTCGCTAAAATTTCGCGGTCTATATCTAAGCGCTAATGCTTGCAACACGGATTTTTCCTTAAATTTAAGATGAGATATTCTACTTTTTTTTGGATAAAAATTTAATATATTACGGCTCGGGGCGTCGCAAGACGAGTCGCCAGACGGGACAAATTTGGGCTAATAAATTTGCCTGCGAGCGCTAATTTATCGCA
>CALISV010000017.1 GCA_938041615.1 uncultured Campylobacter sp.
TCAAGTACGCTAGGACAGATAAAACAATCATTGCTTTCTTGAAAAAGATAGCCCACGTCGCGGCGAAACGGCTTGTACTCGTCTAAATTTGAAATTTTATGGTGAAAAAGCTCGATATAGCCCAAAGAGGGCGCTTTAAGCCCGGCCATTATCTCAAGCAAGGTGCTTTTACCGCAACCGTTTGGGCCTATGAGCGCGATTTTGTCTTTGTGCGTCGCGTTTAAATTTAGATTTTCAAATAGCGTTCTTTCGCCTATTTTTGCGCAGACGTTTTTTAGGCTTATCGTGCAACTCATATCGTGACTCCTAAACTAAAAATATAACAACACGCCGTTAAAGCGATTATAGCGGCGTCTTTTGCGCCTATTTTGAGGCTTTTATCTCCGTAAAGTTTGCCGTCGAACCCTCTGCAAACGAAGGTTTTTTCAAGGACGCTAGCCTTATAAAACGCCTCTAAAAAAAGCATAGCGACTAAATTTGCGTAAATTTTATAGGTAAAAAGCGAAGCTTTAGGCTCAAATCCCCGAACTTTTAGAGTCTTTTTTAGCCTTATAAATATCGTTTTAAGATCGGCCGTAAATTTGGCGCTAAAATAAAAAATCGCCGTTAGCTTGTCGCCTAAATTTAGCGACGAAACCGCAAGCGCGATGCTAAAATAATCGCTCCTATAAAAAGCCAGCCGTCCAAAAAGTATGATCAAATTTGACCTTACAAATATCAGCTTTGCAAGCGCGTATTCTCCGTAAAGAACTAGGCTTAAGACGACTAAGATTATAAAAATATTTAGTTTTAAAACGGATTTTAAAATTTCAAAAAGATTTTTAAAATTTAAAATCGCCAAAAAAAGCACGGGCGCGATGAAAACGGCGTCCGTAGCGCTTGAAAGCGAGACTCTGAAACTAAAAAAAGTAAAGCAAACGAGCAAAACTGATAGGTTCATTTGCCTCTTTTTACCAGATAAATTCCGCCGAAAAACAGCCCGATTCCCAAAAACGCAAGGATAAATTTAAGCGCGTAAGCCCCAAAATCCTCCTCGCTTTCGTCAAATTTGACCTTTGAGGCACCGCTTGACGCGTTACTTTCGGCGCTTTTTAGCTCGTCTTTGTTTGCGGTAAATTTGATCCTTTTTTCGTGCGCTAGTCCGCCGTCGATCAGGATGTCAAATTCATCGGCAGGGATTTTAGCTCTGGCAAAGCCGTTTTCATCTGTTTGCGCGCCTGCTATCTGGGTGCCGTCTTTTATGAAAGATACGGGGCAATTTTTACAAGGGGAATTTCCGTAAAAATAGCTTTTTATCTCGATAAATTCGCCATCTTGCTTTGCAAAGCCTTTTAGAGAGTGCGCGTTTAGGATGCTTGCAAAAAGCATGATCAAAAATATTTTTAGCAAATCAAAAGATCCTTTTTGACCCTGTAAATAAAAGAAAGCGCAAAAAGCGAGATGATCCCCTCAAGCGCCATAAGGGCTAAATTTGAAGTAAAAACGAGCGCGGCCACGGGCGCAAACTCTTTGCCATTTAAAACAAGTGTCAAGGAGAGCAAAACCGAGGAGCAAAGTATAGGTAAAAACCCAATCAAAAACCAAAAAAACGATCTATATCGATTAAAAGAAAGCTTTAAAAGATACGGGCTAAGAAGCGCCGGAGAGGCAATGATCAGCAAATTTACGCCAAGCGCGCTAAGTCCGCCGTAACCAAACAGCAAGGCCTGAAAAAAGAGCGCGATAAAAATAGCCAAGACCGCATTTGCACCCAAAAACGCCCCCGCAAGGCCGCTTAGCACGAGATGTATCGACGTGACGCCGATGGGCACGTGGATAAAAGACGCCATAAAAAACATCGCGCTGACGGCCGCTACTTTTGGTATCTCGCTCGTTTTTAGCTTGTAAATCAAGCTTGAGACCAAAACTACGCAAAAGGCCGAGCAAGGCACGATGATTTCGGGTTTTAAAACGCCTTCGCTAATGTGCATTTATTTATACTCTTTGGTTTGCACCCAGATGACGGCTCCAAGCTCCACGGGATACTCTTTGCCCTCGTGTTTTATCTTTTGATCGTCGTCGATGAGTGCGGCAAATCCCCACCAGCCCTCAAGCGGCATCGCAAAGCTAAATTCGCCCTGCTCGTTCGTGTTTACGACCTGTGTTACGTGCGCATCGGACGGAGCTTTTAGCCCTTTGGTATTGTAGTACTCTACCTCGACGGTTACGTTTTTAGCGGGTTTTCCTTTATAATAAACCACGCCTGAAAACAAATTTCCCTTATAAAGCCCGTACGGTCGCGTTAGCGGCACTATCTCGGCTTTTAGTCCTGCCGGTTTATCCCAGCCCTCACCGTAGCCGTAGGCATCGACGACGGTTTTTGTTATATGCCTTATAAATTTATCCTCCGCAGGCTCGAAGTAAGGCTTTGGATCCATATAAAACTGATAAATGCCAGGCTCTTTTACGTCGTAGCTAGCCGTAAAGTAGCTAAATTTATCCTCTTTTAGCTCTTTTAGGTCTTTTATCGCCTCTTTTTTACCGTTTACGAAAACGCCCGCCTCGTTTGGAAGGACCAGGTTCATCATATCGCCCTCAAAAGGATGGGTAAATTTGTAAGTAATCTGCAAATTTGCCTCTTTTTCGTCGTCCACGGTCGAATTTGACGGCACGACCATACCAAAATGCGCATAAGCGCTAACGCCCAAAAGCATAAGTGCCAAAGGCTTGATTTTCATTTTTGCTCCTTTTGAAGGTATTTGTTAAATGAAATTGTATCCCTGCAAAGCTTATTATTTATTAAATTTTCTAGATAAATCATATTTAAAGTATAAGAAAAATATTTTGGTATTATTTATAACTGCACAAAATAATAAATAGGGGTTTTAAATTTAAATTTAGCAAATAGAAGGAATGTATGCTCAAATTTTACGTAAATTTAAATTATGTTATAATCGCGTAAATTTAAAATAAAGGTAAAAAATGGGGCTAAAATCTGACGCCTGGATACGCAAAATGTCGCACGAAAAGGCAATGATAGTGCCGTTTGCCGAGGAGCAAGTCGGACGCGGCGTGGTTAGCTACGGAGTGTCTAGCTACGGCTACGATATCCGCGTGGGCGACGAGTTTAAAATCTTTACGAATATCGGCGGTACCGTCGTTGATCCAAAAAATTTCGACGAGAAAAACGTGGTGGACTTTAAGGGTGGCGTCTGTATCGTGCCGCCAAATTCATTCGCTCTAGCGCGCACGATCGAGTATTTTAATATGCCCGATAACGTGCTAGCCATCTGCCTAGGCAAAAGCACATACGCTCGTTGCGGTATCATCGTAAACGTCACACCTTTTGAGCCCGGATTTAAGGGGCACATCACGATAGAAATTTCAAATACGACGCCGCTGCCGGCTAAAATTTACGCGAACGAAGGCATCGCGCAGGTGCTGTTTATCGAGGGCGACGAGCCGTGCGAAGTGACGTATGCGGACAAAAAGGGCAAGTATCAGGCGCAGGAGGGCATTACGCTGCCTAGGATTTTGAAATAAAAGCCAAAATACCGCACCTAAACAAATTTAACGAGCTAAATTTTGAATCAAATTTAAGGCACGGTTTTTGCTCAGGCTGAATAAAATTTAAATAAACGGCGAATCGTTTTCGTCAGACGAGGCAAATTTAAAATTTGCGAAGGAGCGTATGCAAAATATGCAGCCGAACGATTTTAAATTTACGACGTACGGCAAAAACGAGCCGCGAAAGGCAAAAATAAATGTTTAACGGAAAATCCATCCTCATCACCGGCGGCACCGGGTCATTCGGCAAAAAATACACCGAAATTTTACTCTCCAAATTTAAACCAAAAAGGCTAGTCATCTACTCTCGCGACGAACTAAAACAGTACGAGATGGCGCAGGTTTTTAAAGACTCTGCGATGCGATTTTTCATCGGCGACGTACGCGACGAAAAGCGCCTGATGACCGCGATGAACGGCATCGACTACGTCATCCACGCGGCAGCTATGAAGCACGTACCAATCGCCGAATACAACCCGATGGAGTGCATCAAAACCAACATAGGCGGCGCGCAAAACGTCATCGACGCGGCGCTAGAGTGCGGCGTGAGCAAGGTCATCGCGCTCTCGACCGATAAGGCGTGCAACCCGGTAAATTTATACGGCGCGACCAAGCTTGCCAGCGATAAACTTTTTGTCGCGGCAAACAACATCGCAGGTAGCAAAAAAACGCGTTTTAGCGTCGTTAGATACGGCAACGTCGTGGGATCGCGCGGCTCGGTAGTGCCGCTGTTTAAAAGGCTGATCGCGGAAGGCGCGAAGGAGCTACCTATCACGCATGCTGATATGACGCGGTTTTGGATCACGCTAGAACAAGGCGTAAATTTCGTACTTAAAAACTTTGAGCGCATGAAGGGCGGCGAGATATTTATCCCAAAAATCCCATCAATGACGATGATAGAGCTTGCTCGCTCCATGGCGCCACGTCTTGGCGTAAAAATAATCGGCATCCGCCCGGGCGAAAAGATGCACGAGGTCATGGTCGGCAAGGACGACGCGCACCTAACGTACGAGTTTGACGACCACTACGTGATCAGTCCGTCGATCAAATTTACGAGCAAGGACGACGATTTTAGCATAAACGCGCTAGGCGAAAAAGGGCATCTCGTGGAGGAAAATTTCGAGTACAGCTCGGATAAAAATAAAATTTGGCTAGGCAGAGACGGGCTTTTAGAGATGATCGAGGCGAGTAAATAATTTGGCCGAAATTTATAAAATTTGAGCCGAAGCCTTTAAATTTAGAAAAACGAGGCAAAGTATTTTTTTGTTAGACGAGGCAAATTTAAAATTTG
>CALISV010000018.1 GCA_938041615.1 uncultured Campylobacter sp.
TCGATAAATAGCGAGGTAAATCCCAAAATAAAACAGATCATAAACTCCAAACCGCGCGGAAATCCGCTCTCGCAAATCGGCAAAAATTTGACCGCGTTTTTTGCGGGATTTTGCGCATTTTTAAATTTCATGGGCGAGTTTTTGGTCAAATTTAGCAAGATATTTATGCTAAAAAATATCCGCGTGAAGGAAATTTTGGCATATTTTGAGGATGCGGGTATAAAGTCGGTTTTTATCGTGTGCCTCACCTCCTTTCTCATCGGCATCGTGCTGGCATATCAGGGTTCAAATTTGCTCGAGAGTTTCGGCGCTACGATAATAATCGTCGAGATGATGGGGCTTTTAACCCTGCGCGAGATAGCTCCGCTCATCGCCGCCATCATCGTGGCTGGGCGCCTGGCGTCAAGCTTTACCGCGCAAATCGGCGTTATGAAAATCACCGAAGAGATCGACGCGATGAAAACGATGGGATTTGATCCGTTTAAATTTCTCGTTCTGCCTCGCGTGATAGCTCTTATCGTCGCTATGCCGCTTATCGTGTTTTTAGCCGACGTAGCGGGGATACTAGGCGAGATGGTCGTGATGGAAAACTACTTAAATATCAGCTTTGATAGCTATCTAGCGAGGTTTGGCCAAGAAGTAGATATTAAACACCTTTACGTCGGGCTTTTTAAGGCTCCGTTTTTTGGCGTCGTGATCGCGTTTATCGGCTGCATGAGAGGCTTTCAGATCGGCGGAAATACCCAAAGCGTGGGCACTTATACGACCGTAAGCGTGGTAAACGCGATATTTGGCGTGATCATGGTGGATGCGCTGTTTTCGATTATTTTCACGCAGCTAGGCATATAAATGATAATAAAAGCGACTGATTTAACGACGAAATTTGGCGATAGAGTGATCCACGACGGGCTAAATTTCCACGTAAACGAGGCTGAAATTTACGGGCTACTGGGCGGTAGCGGTACGGGTAAATCGACGCTGATGAAAACGATGATATATCTAAAAGAGCCAAGCGCGGGCAAGATCGAGATGCTAGGGCGTGATCTATGGTCGCTAGATGAAGCGGCTAGACAGGAAATGAAGCTTGCTTGCAGCGTGATGTTTCAGTTTGGCGCGCTTTATACCTCGATGAACGTACTGGAAAATATCTACATCCTGCTAAAAGAGTATAGCGGCATGAGCGAGCGCTCGATGCGCGAGATAGCGATGTTTTGGCTGCAAAAAGTAGGCCTTAGCGAAAACGTTGCTTTGCAGTATCCAAGCGAGCTAAGCGGAGGTATGAAAAAGCGCGTGGCGATGGCTAGGGCTCTAGTGCTAAGTCCTAAAATTTTGTTTTTAGACGAGCCAAACTCCGGCCTTGACCCAAGTAGCGCGCGCGCCTTTGACGAGCTAGTCGTGGAGCTGCGAGATACGCTTGGCGTCACGGTCGTGATGGTGACGCATGATATAGATAGTATTTGCACGATTTTGGATAGATTTTTGATACTTCAGGATAAAAAGATAGCCTTTGAGGGGACTTTTGAGCAGCTGATGCAAATGCCAGAAAATCCGCTCGAAGAGCTTTTAAAAACAAGGAAAAACGGTGGGAAATAAAATAAATTATACTTTGATAGGCCTCTTTTTCGTGCTCGTAGTAAGCGCGCTAGGTATCGCGGCGTGGTGGCTGGGCGGATACGGGAAAAAGGCCGATGATTACAGGTCGTATTTCATCAAAACAACAAGCCTGCCAAGCGGCATCAAAAAGGACTCCACGGTCAAATTTATTGGCGTAGACGCGGGCACAGTCAAGGATATCCGCTTTGCCGACGAAAAAGAAGCCCTCATCGAGCTTGAGCTTTCCGTGAGAAAAGATATACCTATTAAAACCGATAGCACGGCGTCTGCGGAGATACAAGGCATCACGGGCATCGGCTACCTAAATATCTCGCGCGGCAGCATGGATAGCCCGCTCTTTGATAAAAATGAAAAGGCCTACATCGGTCTTGAGGCGAGCTTTTTTGACAAAATCGGCGACAGAGCCGAGTATCTAACGAAAAATTTAGAGTCTACCTTTAAAAATATCAATAAATTTTTAAGCGACGAAAACGCGGCTAAATTTTCGTCTATCCTAGTTTCGGTTGATGAAGCCGCGAAAAAGATAAACGCCGGAAATCTCGATATAAACGCGACTATCGCAAACGCAAACGAGGTTTTGGCAAATGCAAATTTGACGCTAAACGAGCTAAAAAAAGCGCTAAAAAACGCCTCTGGCACGCTTGAGTTTGTAAATGCATTTACGACCAAGGCCGCAGACGCCGCGCAAGCTCTAAAAAATCTACAAACCGCGATCTCAGAAAAGATAAAAAGCGGCGAATACGACGTAAAGGGTGCGCTAAATACGCTTAGCGACGAGACGGAAAGGACGCTGCTGAGCTTTCAAAAGCTGATTTCTGATTTTAGAAATACCCTTTTTAGACTCGAGGACGATCCGTACGATTTTTTCTTTAAAGACACGCAGAAAAAGGACGAAAAATGAAAATTTTAAGCACGGTTTTAGCTCTGGCGGCGCTGTTTTTTAGCGGATGTAGCGTTTTGGCAAAGCCTGCGCCTAGGACGAATTATTTTATGCTAGGCGGCGCGGAGGATAAATTTAAAGAGTGCGAAAATAAGCCGGGAAAAACCGTTTTCATCGAAGAAGTGCGGGTTTTTGGTGCGTACGAGAGCCGCGAAGTCCTAAAGATAGACGCAAACGGCGAGATCCGTCCGCTAAAAAATATCAAATTTTTAGCGCTCCCAAGCGAGATGGCGAGGCGAAATTTGATCATAGCCGCGAGCGATCAGTGCGCGTTTAAGCCCTCTTTTAAAAACGCAGACATTAGCGTAAAGTCAAATTTACTCACGCTTCAAATCAAAGATCAAAAAGCGCAAATTTCCATGATGTTTAGCTTTTTTAAAGACGGCAAAGAGCTAAAAAGCGTCGTGCTAAGCTCGCAAAAAGACGCAGGCTCGGATGAGGGCGAAATCGCGATGAAGGCGCTAAATGCCGCCTTTAGCGAGGTTACGGATAAATTTTTGCAAGAATTAATCAAATTTTAGAGATAATCGCAAATTTTAAAGGAAAACGATGATAAAAGCGATCGAGGGCGTCATAACCAAAAAAGAGCCCGCAAATCTCATCTTAAAAACGGCCGGCGGCGTGAGCTACGGCGTGGCGATCTCGCTTTTTTGCTCGGCAAAACTCGAGCGAGGCCAGAGCGTGGAGCTAAACATCACGCAGATCATCCGCGAGGATGCGGACTTGCTTTACGGATTTTTAGATAGTAACGAACAAAAGATGTTTGAGACGCTGATAAAACTAAGCGGTATCGGCGCGGCGACTGCGATGGCGGTGTGCTCGAGCCTAAATCCGAACGCATTTTTAAACGCGGTTAAAAGCGGAGACGCTGCGGCGCTACAAACGGTGCCAGGCATCGGCGCAAAGACTGCTAGACGCATCATCGCTGAGCTTAGCGACGCAAAGATGACGATGGATGAAAATCTGCCTAGCCATCAGCACGAAGCGATCTTGGCACTTGAGAGTCTTGGCTTTAAAAGAGAAAAGATAACCAAGGCGCTTAGCGAGTGCGACGCGCAAAATACGGGCGAACTCGTCAAACAAGCCCTAAAAAAACTAGCATAAAAAAGGAAAAGATATGAAATTTGCTGTGATATTCGGCGCAAAAAGCTACGAACACGAGATCAGTATCGTGAGCGCCATAGCCCTAAAAAAGGTGCTAAAAAATGAGCCTTTGTTTATATTTTGCGATAAATTTAGAGAATTTTACTTGATAAACGGCGCCGATATGAAGGCGAATTTTTTTAGCTCGGGCAAGTATAAAAACGCCAAAAAGCTCACTCTAAAGCAGGGCGGATTTTTCGCGGGCGGGTTGCTCGGCGAGAAAAAGATCGAGGCGGACGTGTTTATAAATTTAGTCCACGGTATGGACGGCGAGGACGGCAAGATCGCGGCGCTGCTCGAGTTTTACGGCCTTAGCTACATCGGCCCTCGCGTGGAAGCTAGCGCGCTAAGCTACAACAAGGAGCTAACCAAACTACTAGCGCAAAAAGCGGGCGTAAAAACCCTAAACTACGAGGTTGTAAGTAGAGAAAAGGCGCCTAGCCTGCCACTACCAGTGATCCTAAAACCGCTCCGACTGGGAAGCTCGATCGGAGTAAGCGTGATAAAAGACGCCGGCGAGCTAGAATACGGCCTAGACGTGGCGTATGAGTTTGATAAAGAGATCCTAGTAGAGCCCTTTATCGAGGGCGTAAAGGAGTACAATCTAGCAGGCTGCAAGGCGGACGGAGGGATCAAATTTTCGATCATCGAAGAGCCGAAAAAGAAGGAATTTCTAGACTACGAGCAAAAATATATGAGCTTTTCAAACGAGAGCAGGGCGCGCGAAGCCGACATCAGCGCAGAGCTAGCCGACA
>CALISV010000019.1 GCA_938041615.1 uncultured Campylobacter sp.
CGAATATCTTAAGCTTGACCATTTTAGTGCTGAAGCAAAATCATCAGTCGAGATTACGGACGTTTTGTGCGTAAACGACGGTGAAGTAAAGGTAGGCGCGCCGTTCGTAAAGGGTGCGAAAGTCGTTCTTGAAGTCGTAAACGAGGGCAAGGATAAAAAAGTCGTTATTTACAAAAAACGCAGACGCAAAGACTCAAAACTAAAACGCGGTTTTAGAAGACAGTTTACGCGCGTAAAAGTCGTAAGTATCGCAGCTTAAGGAGATAAGAAATGGCACACAAAAAAGGTCAAGGCTCAACCCAGAATAACCGAGATTCCATCGGACGACGCTTAGGCGTTAAAAAATTCGGCGGCGAATTCGTTCGCGCGGGCAACATCATCATCCGCCAGCGCGGTACCGCTACTCACGCGGGCAGCAACGTCGGTCTAGGCAAAGATCACACGATTTTCGCTCTAATCGACGGTTTCGTTAAATTCGAAAGACTAGATAAAAATAGAAAAAAAGTTTCAGTTTATCCTGCTGCGTAATCTTTGGGGCGAAAGCCCCTTTTTTAAAGTAACTCAATTTTCATGAAATCTAAAAGTTTTTCTCGCTCAAAACGGCTTCGCTATCCCAACTCTCTTAGAAAAGATTTAAAATTTATCAAAAAATCTCGTATTAGAAACGATCGTCGTTCTATTCGTCAAATCCTAAAATTCGATCCAAGCCTCGAAAATTTACCGCAAACGATCCGCATAAATAACGGTGCATGGCAAATCGTTTGAACTTTTCGGCAAATCAAATTTTAATCAATAAACCGATATAATCCGAAAATTTCGCAAAATAACAAACTAAAAATAATAGAATAAAATTTAAAAACTAAGGCAAAAAATGTTTATAGATAGCGTAAATTTAACTCTAAGCTCGGGTCACGGCGGGGCCGGATCGGTGAGCTTTCGCCGCGAAAAGCACGTGATTTTAGGCGGACCGGACGGCGGCGACGGCGGCGACGGCGGGGATGTGTATTTCGTCGCCGATAACAACACCCACACGCTTGCGGCGTATAAAGGTAAAAAGGCCATGCGCGCGCAAAACGGCGAGGCTGGCATGGGGCGTAGGATGCACGGCAAAAGAGGCGAAAACCTCGAGCTCATCGTGCCTCCCGGCACTGCGGTGCTGGATGCCGAGACGGGCGAGCTACTCTGCGACTTAACTAGCGAGGGGCAGCGCGAGCTATTTTTAAAAGGCGGCAAAGGCGGACTTGGCAACGTGCACTTCAAAAGCTCGATCAACCAAGCTCCGGAGTATGCGCAAAAAGGCCTAAAAGGCGAAACGCGCGAGGTGCGGCTGGAGCTTAAGCTCATCGCCGACGTGGGACTCGTAGGCTTTCCAAACGTCGGTAAAAGCACGCTAATCTCGACCGTCTCAAATGCCAAGCCTCAGATCGCAAACTACGAGTTTACCACACTCACGCCAAAGCTCGGTCTCGTCGAGGTTGATGAATACAGTGGCTTTGTCATGGCCGATATCCCAGGCATCATCGAGGGCGCAAGCGAAGGGCGCGGGCTTGGCGTGCAGTTTTTAAAACACGTCGAGCGCACTAAAATTTTGCTTTTTATGCTCGATCTTGCGAACTACCGCAGCCTTGAGGAGCAGTTTGACGCGCTGAGGGCCGAGACGGCGAAATTTTCAGGAGAGCTAGCAAAAAGAGACTACGCGATCGCTCTAACTCGCGCGGACGCGGCCGAAAATTTGCAGGAAAAATTTGACGCGTTTTTATCGCATTTGGGGCTTGTAGGCACGGCGGGCGAGATGAAATTTAAACAAGATATTTATGAATTTGACGCCGCCAAGCCGTTTTTTGTGATGCCGATATCTTCGGCGACGGGACAAAATATAAACGAGCTAAAATTTAACCTGCTTGAGCTGCTTAAAAAAGAGCTGTAGGTTGTGCTAAAGCCGCGCGGTAGAGGGGTTTTGACGAACGTAGGTCTTAAGCGCGCCCGCATACGCGACTAAATTTTATTTTTATCGCTCGCAAACGCCGCAAAAAGATAAAATTTAAGAAGGCGAAATGAATAAAATTTTTATTCTAGTATTTTTATGCTTCGGCGCATACGGTTGCGATCCCGCCGATCCGGTGCCGAATTTTATGGACTTTAACGACAAGGATCACGACGGCGCGCTGAGCTTGCAGGAGTGGATGGCGAGCGAGGTGCCGTCTGGGCTGAGAGTAGAGCTAAATCTGCGCTCAGGCTCGGAATTTAAGAAGTTAGACGCTAATCATGACGGCAAGATTAGCCTAGATGAGCTGGGAGCGAAACCGTCTGCAAAGATTTATTGGTCCGAAGATCCGTGCGCTTTTTTGCCTTGGCCGGACGGATCCGAGGATAAAAATCAATCCGCCGTCAAATAAGGCGCACGAGCGTGAACCAGGGTTTACCTCACGGTATGCGTAAAATTTATTGCGAGCACGGTCGGCGCCCGCATTATTGCTAGCGTCGCGATTTGGCTAAATTTAAAGGAAAAGAATGAATATAGTTTTTATGGGAACGCCCGAGTATGCGGCTAAAATTTTACGCGCGCTTGCGGAGGCGAAATTTGAGATCGCGGCCGTTTTTACGCAGCCCGACAAGCCTGTGGGCAGGAAGCAAATTTTAACTCCGAGCGAGGTTAAAGTTTACGCGCAGCAGCACCTGCCCGCCGTACCGTTCTTTCAGCCTGCGACTTTAAGAGACGAGGCGGTCGCGGCGCAGATAAAAGAGCTAAAGCCTGATTTTATCGTGGTTGCCGCATACGGTAAAATTTTGCCGCAAAGCGTGCTTGATATCGCGCCTTGCATAAACCTGCACGCTTCGATCCTGCCTAAATACCGCGGCGCAAGCCCCATTCAAAGCGCGCTACTAGCTGGCGAAAAGCAGACGGGCGTGACGGCGATGCTGATGGATGCGGGGCTTGACACGGGCGATATGCTTGATTTTGCCTACACGCCTTGCGAGGATAAAACGGCGGCGCAGCTGTTTGACGAGCTCGGGGATCTCGCGGGCGAGCTGATCGTGCGAGTGCTGC
>CALISV010000020.1 GCA_938041615.1 uncultured Campylobacter sp.
AAGATAAATTTTCTACCGCCTTATCTACCTCTAAAGCGTCCAAATCCTCGGCGGTTTTTATAGGATTTGAAAAAACGGGCCCCTCGCCCTTTTCAAAGCGCAGATCCATACCCATCTCAAGCGGCACGACTAGGATATCGCTAAAAAGTATCGCCGCATCTACGCCTAAAATTTCAACCGGCTGGATCGTGACTTTGCTTGCTTTTTTATAGTCTTTGCAAAGCGATAGAAAATCCCCCGCCGCAGAGCGAACTCGCATATACTCGGGCAGATACCGACCCGCCTGACGCATCATCCAAACGGGCGTATACGGCGTAGGTTTTTTTAAACAAGCGTCGATGAAAATCATATATTTCCTTTAAATTTTTAGCGATTTTATCTAAATATTTATTAAATTCTAATCCGCCCACTTACTTTCGTCTAATTTTTTTTCATTTTTGGCCACCACTAGCGCGCCCAGCATATCTCCCGTGACGTTCATCGACGTGCGCCCCATGTCAAGGATCGCGTCGATACCTAAAATCAGCGCATACGCCGCGGCTACAGCGCTTCCGCCCTCGACTTTTAGACTGACTGATTCAAGCACCATCAAAAGCATTATCGCGCCAGCTCCAGGCACTCCGGCAGTTCCGACGGCTGCAAGGACGGCCGTTAGTATTATGGTCATTTTAGCCCCGGAGTCAAGCTCCACGCCCACGGCGTTAGCGATAAACATCGCGCAGATACCTAGATATATGATCGTGCCGTTCATATTTACGGTGGCGCCCACGGGAAGCGCAAATCCGTAAATTTGCTTTGGGATACCCATATCTTCTTCGGCCGTTTTCATGGAGATAGGCAGCGTTCCGCCCGAGCTTCTGGTTACGAAAGCCGTCAGCATAGGCGGGCGAACTTTTTTTATAAATTTAAACGGATTGATTTTAACGATCAAGCAAATCAAGAAATAAACGACGAAAATTTGAGCCGCAAAGCCGATATACGCGCTAACCGTGACGCCAAGCAGCGGCCCAAAAGCCTTTACGCCCTGCTGAGAAAATACAATAAATATAAGAGCGAAAACGCCAAACGGCGCATACTCCATGATCCATCTTATGACGTAAAACATGATGTGATTGATCCCGTCAAATACGTCGTAGATCAAATTTCCAAGCCTACTTAGCCTCTCGTCTTTGCTATCTTTTAAAAACGAAAGCGCGACACCGAAAAATAGGCTAAAAGTTATGATTTGTAAAATTTCGCCCTTTGCAATGGCTTCAAAAGGGTTAGTGGGAAATAAATTTACGAGTATCGACGACATACTAGGCGCATTTGCGGCCTTGCCTGCTACGTCGCCGCTGCCGGTTATGTGCAGTCCCGCGCCCGGCTCCAAAACAAGCCCGACCGCAAGCCCGACTATGATGGCTAAAAACGACGTCAATATGTAAAAAATCAGCACCTTTGCCCCTACTCTACCCAAGTCCGAAGGCGAGATGGAGCTACAGCCCACGATAAGCGAGGCCATAACGATAGGTACGATGATCATCTTAAGAAGTCTTATGAACACGTCGCCAAAAGGCTTTAGGATAACTATCGCGTCCTTTGCGTCTTGAAAAATGATGCCGCAAACGGCGCCCAAAATAAGTCCGGCTAAAATTTTTAGAAGCAAATTCGCCTCGAAATATTTCTGAACTATTCCGCGTCTAGCGTTTGGTTGCACGAAATCTCTTTTAAATTTAATCCGTGAATTATAAGTAAATTTTTCTTAAACTACAAACACTTCTGTTTTTTGAATTACGGATTAAATTTAAAGCGAGAAAATTTAAAAAGGCGCAAATTTTAGTTTTTAGTCGCCAGTTCGTCTAGCAAATTTTGCAAATTTACGCCCGCCAAGCTATCAAACATCGCTTGCTGCGCGGAGCCAAATTTAGGCGTCAAAAGCGCCTCGATCCTGCCTCCTAGCGGACAAGGCGGCGGCGAGTTTTTGTGAATCTTAAAGATATCGTTTTCGCCCTCGTTTACCGCCGAAAATATATCAAAAAGCGTGATCTGTTCAGGCTTCTTAGCTAGGCTCGCCCCGCCCGTGCCTGCGCTTACGTTTATCAAATTCGCCGATTTTAAAAGCCTGATTATATTTCGCACGATGACGGGGTTCGTGCCGATCGTGCCTGCTAAAAATTCGCTCGTGTTTTTCTCGTCCTTAAAAAACTCGCAGCTAAGCAGTATATGTATAGCGATGGAAAATTTTTGTCCTATTTGCATAATCAGCCTTGGTTTAAATTTAAAAGCCGCGCGTCCTTTTTGCGCGGCTTTATTTTAGCTAAATTACGCAAAATTTTAAGCTCACGCTCTCTCGCCGACGGCGGTAAAGCGCTTTTGCACGAAGGCGCTGTTTTTTAGCTCGTCTATGACCGCAAGCGCTAGGTCTGCGTAGCTGATGTAGCTCTCGTTTTGCGAGTTTAGTATGACGTGATCGTTACCGAGCACGTATTTGCCGGTGCGAGCGCCATCTGCGTCGTAGTCTCCCGCAGGCGAGACGTAGGTCCAAAGCACGTCAGATTTGGTTTTTAGCTCAAAAAACGACTCCGCCGTAGCCTTTGCGACGCCCATATACCCAGGCGGGAAGCCCGGCGTATCCATAGCCATAGTGCCTTTGTCGTCCACGTATAGCGTGCCTGCGCCGCCAACGACGAGCAGCCTCGTTTTAGTACCGCTAAGCGCGTCTGCGAGGTGTTTTGCTACCTTTTTATGAAGGGGGAACGTTTCGGGCGTCCATGCCGCAAATGCGCTGATAACGGCGTCAAAGCCAGCTAGATCGGCCCTTGTTAGCTCAAAAATATCTTTGTGGACGACCTTTACATCGCTATTTTTGTACTCTTTGTTTCGCACGATCGCCGTTACGTCATGTCCTTGTTTTAGGGCTTCTTGCACCAAATTTGAACCTGATTTTCCGTTTGCTCCGATGATTGCTACTTTCATTGTTTTTCCTTTAAATTTGATTTGTTTTTATTGCCGCGTAAATTTACAGCCAGCTTGGCTTTACATCGTCGTTTATCACGCCGTCGCCGTTAGT
>CALISV010000021.1 GCA_938041615.1 uncultured Campylobacter sp.
AGGCTTTTTCGCGAAAAAGAGCAAATTTTGCTAAATAATAAAACAGAAATCGCCCAAATTTATCGCGAGCGCGACGAGAAAATTAGAAATTTTTTAAATTTACTCGAGCGACCGTTGCTAGCGCGTCAAAACGGCGAGTACGCGGCTCCGATCGACGTCGAATTTGTCGAGAGCGAGCCTAAAAGCGAGGGCAAATGGACGAGCCTGGCTGAGTTTTTAAAATCGCAAAATTTAAGCGGCAAGAGTCTTAAAAAAACGCAAAATAAAATCATAAAAAACATCGGAAAATCAAAATTTATCAAATTTAAAAAAGGCGTGATAATGGTAAAAAGTAAGAAAATTTCAAAGGAGCTAGATAAAAAATGAGAGTTTTTAAAGGCATAAAAAAAGTAGCAAGCTACGCTGCTGTGGGCGGCTTTGGCGCGGTCGTGATAGCAGGGCTGGCCGGCTGCGGCAGCAACGATAATGGAGGAGAAAGTAGTGCGCTAAACGAAGCGGCGCAAAAAACGGGAGCCTTCGTCATCATCGAGGAAACCGCTCCGGGCAAATATAAAGTCCTAGAGGAGTACCCAAGCAGCGAAACGCGCGTAGTACTAAAGGACATCAACGGTACCGAGCGCGTGCTGAGCAAGGAGGAGATGGATAAGCTAATCGCTGAGGAAAACGCTAAAATCGACGCCGGAACGTCAAATTTGACGAATCCAAACGCTCAAAACGCGCAACTTTCAAGCGGCGGCATGAGCCTTGGCGAGACGCTTCTAGCCTCGGCTGCGGGCGCGATCATCGGCAGCTGGATCGGCAACAAGCTATTTAACAACCCGGGCTATCAGTCGCAGCGCCAAAGCGCGTATAAAAACCCAAGCGCGTATTCAAGGAGCGTAGATAGCTTTAATAAAGCCAAGGCCACGAGCTCGGCTGGTAAGCCAAGCGGCGGAAAGAGCGGATTTTTCGGCGGATCAAGCTCGAAGTCTAGCTCAAGCTCAAGCTTTGGAGGCTGAAAATGATAAATTTAAAAAAAATCAGCCCGCTAAATAATGAATTTTTAGGCGAGATCGGCTTTACTTGGCACACCGATCCAGACGGCAGCGACTACGTAGCAGACGAGCTAGTCGAGGTGAGCGAGGCGCAGGCCGAGGCCTACTACAACGCCGCAAATGAGCTATACGATATGTTCGTCACAGCCGCCCAACACGTCATCGACAACAACCTCTACCACGAGGTCGGCATCCCGTTTAATCTCGTAGATCTCGTGCGCGAAAGCTGGGAAAACGACGTGCACTGGCACCTCTACGGTAGATTTGATCTAGCCGGCGGGCTGGATGGCAAACCGATAAAACTCATCGAATTTAACGCCGACACCCCGACGGCCGTGTTTGAGACGGCGATCATCCAGTGGGCGGCGCTTAAGTTTAACCGCATGGACGAGAGCGCGCAGTTTAACGACCTTTATGATGCGTTAAAGCAAAATTTTAGACGCCTCGTGACGCTAGATGAGGAGACGGAGAGCTTTAACGAGCACTATGAGGGCTGGAAAATTTTATTTAGCTCGGTGGCCGGCAGCAGCGAGGACGAGCAGACCGTGAAGCTACTGCAATATATCGCCGAGGAGGCGGGCTTTCACACGGCGTTTGCCTACGTCGATGAGGTCGTGTTTAACGACGAGGAGGGCGTATTTTTTGACGGCGAAAACTACGAGTATTGGTTCAAGCTCGTGCCGTGGGAGGACATCGCCGTAGAGGAAGGCGAGCTAGCCATCATCCTAAAAAATATCGTTCAAAATCAAAAAGCCATCATACTAAATCCCGCATACACGCTGCTTTTCCAAAGCAAAGGCATCTTGAAAATTTTATGGGATTTATACCCGAATCACCCGCTCTTGCTGCAAGCTAGCGACAAGCCGTTAGCTGGCAAAAAATGCGTGAAAAAGCCGGTTTTCGGACGAGAGGGTGCAAATGTGAGCGTGATTGAGGCCGACGGCAGCATTAGCTCGCAAAACGGCGGCGACTACGGCCAAAACCGCGCGATCTATCAAGAATTTTACGAATTTAACAAAGACACCACCAATAACAGCTACCAAGCGGGCGTATTTTTCGCCTACGAGGCGTGCGCGCTGGGATATCGCAGAGGCGGCGAAATTTTAGATAACTACTCCAAATTTGTAGGTCATTTTATCAAATAAGGACGCAAAATGAAAATAGTCTGCCTCGATGCCTCGACGCTTGGAAGCGACGTAAATTTGGACGTTTTTGGGCAGTTTGGCGAGTTTGTTAGCTTTGAGACGACTGCCGCGGCCGAGCGCATAGAGCGGCTAAAGGGCGCGGACGTAGTCATCACGAACAAGGTCGTCATCGATAAAGAGGTGATGGACGTGTCAAATTTAAAGCTAATCTGCATCAGCGCAACTGGCATGAACAACGTCGATCTCGCGCACGCTGCAGCAAAAGGCATCGCGGTAAAAAACGTTGCGGGCTACTCGACGGCTAGCGTCGTGCAGCATACGTTCGCTTGCCTTTTTGCGCTGACAAATCGCGTCAAATTTTACGACAACTACGCGCAAAGCGGCGAGTGGGCAAAGAGCGAAATTTTTACGAATCTAGACCGCAGTATCGGCGAGATCGCGGGCAAGAGCTTTGGCGTCATCGGCCTTGGCGTCATCGGCAGAGGCGTGGCGCGCATCGCGGCGGCATTTGGCGCGAATGTGAGCTACTACTCCACTAGCGGCGCAAACGCAAACGCCGAGTTTAAAAGGCTAAATTTAGACGAGCTTTTAAGCGGCTGCGACATCGTGAGTATCCATGCTCCGCTAAATGAAAAAACGCGAAATTTGATCGGCGAGCG
>CALISV010000022.1 GCA_938041615.1 uncultured Campylobacter sp.
CTGATGGCTGTTCGCCTATTTTACCGGCGGCGTATTGGCTATTTTGGATTTTTACTTGGGCGATTACGTCGCTAGGAGTTAGCTTGTAGTAAGCGAGCAAATCGGGCTTTAGCCAAATTCGTATCGAGTACTCTTTGGTACCGATTAGCACGGTATCGCCTACGCCGTTAACCCTTTTGATCTCGTCTGCTATGTTTAAATTTACGTAGTTATACATCTCGATGGAGTTCATTTTCGGACTAGTAAAGCCTATAGCCTCTAGGATCGAACTGCTACGTTCGCGCACGGTTACGCCCATGTTTTGCACCTCTTGAGGTAGCCTTGAGAGCGCGGCTTGGACGCGGTTGTTTACGTCGATCGTGGCTTGTTTGGCTGAGGTGCCGATTTTAAAATAAACGTTGATATTTAGCGAGCCGCTCGAGCTTGAAGTGCTTTGCATGTAGAGCATATTTTCTACGCCGTTTATCTGATCCTCGATCGCGCTAGCTACGGAGTCGGCGATAGTTTGGGCATCAGCGCCCGTGTAGATGGCGCTAACTGAAATTTGAGGCGGAGTTAGTTTTGGATACTCCTCGATGGGAAGCCCCTTTATCGCCATCGCGCCCGCGATAACTATGATGATAGATACGACGGTGGCAAATATCGGGCGGTCGATAAAAAATTTAGAAAACATCACTTAGCCTTTTCTTGCTCGTTTTTAGGCTCTAAATTTGCACCTTTACCAAAGCTTTCGGTTAGGTCTTTATCTATCTCGACGGGCGCGCCTACGCCGATTTTTAGGAAGTTGTTTAAGATGATTTTATCGCCTTCGTTTAACCCCTCGCTAACGACTGCGGCGTCTTTGGTTTGGTAGGTGATTTTTACGTCTTTAGAGGCTACTTTGCCGTCCTCTACGACTAGCACGTAGGTCTTGACGTCGGTTTGCTGGAGCGCAACTTGAGGGATTTTAAAGCCGTCTTTTTGATAAAATCCGCCCATCGTCACGTGGCCGAACATGCCCGGCAGTAGCTTGCCTTCGTCGTTGTTAAATTCGGCCTTGGCTAAAACTGTGCCCATATTCGTATTTACGACGTTATCGATAAAATTTACCTTGCCTTTAAATTCTCCCGGACCTACTTTTAGCACGGCGTCCGAGTTTATCTGCGCCCATAGGCCGCTTTCTTGCATTTTGACGCGGTTTAGATTATCTACGTCGGAGATGTTGAAGTGCGCCTCGATCGGGTTGATTTTGGTTAGGCGCACGAGCTGGGTAGTGTTTGCTACGACTAGCGAGCCCACGTCTACTAGATTATCGCCTAAAACGCCGTCAAAAGGCGCGGCGATACTTGTGTAACCTAGGTCGATTTTGGCGTTTTTGGCGCTTGCTCTAGCGCTTAGTAAATTTGCGTTTGCGATCTCGAGCGCCGAGACTGCCGCGTCGTACTCTTTTTGCGAAACTGCGTTTTTCTTATATAAATTTGAAATTCTGTTAAATTCGGTTTGAGCGTTTTTCAAATTTGCGTTTGCTACGCCGATAGAAGCCTCAAGCGCATCGTAGCTGGCTTGGTATTTTTCGGGATCTATCAAAAACAGCTTGTCGCCGGCTTTTACGTTGTCGCCGGGTTTAAAAAACTGCTTGGTTATCGTGCCGCTTACTTTAGGATAGACTATGACGTCTTGTTGGCTCGTTAGGGTCGCGGTATAGTCAAAGCTGATCGGTACGTCTGATTTTTTAGCTACGAATATATCGACCTTTGAGGGCGGCATTTGCCGTTGTTGTCCGGCTGCGGCCGCGCCTTTTTTATCGTTACTATCAAAGCATGCCGTAAAAAACAGCGACGCCAATAACAAAACCGAAAGGGTTTTAAAATTTCTCATAAATTTGCCTTTAATTTTTTGGGATATTATACACAAAATTTGGGATGTAATATTTGTTATAAATAAAGTCGGCTATTTTACTCTTATTTATACGAAAAGTCAAATTTTAGAGAGTAGAATTTAGCGTTTTTTTACGCCGTGTAAAAACATATCTATGCGTGTTTTTACGTGTTCTTCGCGCTCTTCTTTGCTTAGCATTATGTCCTCGTTTAGCAAAATCGCATTATAATGATAAGGTTCTCTAACGACTGCGGCAAACGCCTTGGCTGCGACGTAAGGAGAGATACATGGATTTAGTTGGACTCTTATGTCTTCGCGCTCGAAAAAATCGATTAAAATTTTATCGATTTTGCTTAAAATTTGATCCAAAAATTCTTTACCCAAAAGCCTGTCGTTTTTCGCGCCCTCGCTCATCATCACTCTTGAGATTAGCGTGGTTTTCTTTTCGCAAATGATGTCGAAAAATATCATCGCGAATTTGGTTAAAAAATCATCCAGCTTGTGCGGTAAATTTAGATCTATTTTCTCGTCTATTTGCGTCCTAAAGTCGTCAAATCCACGCTCTACGATGGCGCGAAAGAGCCCTTCTTTGTTTTCAAAAAATTTGTAGATGCTCGCCAGCGCCCCGCCGCTTTTTTTGATGATATCCGTTAAACTCGTGTTTTCATAGCCGTTTTCGAGGAAAATTTCAAGTCCGGCTTGGATGAATTTCTCTTTTCTCTCGGCGCTTCGTTTCGTCGGTTTCGTATTCATTTTTCTAGCCCTCAAATTTCAAAAAAATCTTAAAATATGATTATACTATAAAAAAATAATTTTTTACTCACTTGGATGGGCGAAAATCGTCCGTCTCTTAACATTTATTTTTTCTTTGTTATTCGCTGCGTAGGCTGAGATTTCTATCTTCGTCATTTGCTCACCGGTCATAGCAAATGCCGATTTAGGCGCGCTTAGCACGACTACGACCTTCCTTTTTTCGCCTGCTTTTAGCGAAATTTGAGCCTTTGGGCGCTCGATTTTTATCGGCGCTTTAGCTTCCTCCGCGCTAACGTCAAAATAAAACTCATGCGCGTGCGCGTCAGTGTTTTCAAACAAAAACACGTATGCGTTTTCGATCTCGCCGCTTTTATTTACCTTATACAGCTCGCTTGTGCGGTTGATATTTAGCAGCATGCTCTCTTTTTTGGCGCTCATTAGCGTTAGCGCGGTCGCGGCGATAGCGATGATGGCACAGTAGCCGATGGTTTTAAAGCGCAAATACCGCACTTTTTGCTTGGTTTTTAGCGAATTTGAGCTCGTCCAGCTAATTAGACTAGGCAAATTTAGCCCCGACATCGTTTTGGTGCAGGCATCTACGCACTCCAGACAGTTTATGCACTCTAGCTGCATGCCTTTTCTGATGTCGATGTGTGTCGGGCAAATTTTCACGCAGGCTTCGCAGCCGGTGCATTCGTTTTGCGGATCGGGCGGCTTTTTCCAGAGTTTGGTTTGACCATCATAAATTTTACCGCCGCGCGTCTCGTCGTATATGACCTGCACGCTGTCAGAATCGATCATCACGGACTGCACTCTAGCGTACGGGCAGACGTAAACGCAAAAATTTTCGCCCAAAAACGCGACGTCAAATATCAAAAACGCCGCGATAACAATCCAAGCTCCGAGTAAAATTTTATGCTCGGCGGGGTCTAAAATTTGAGCCAAAAATTCCTGCGGCGGGACGAAAAACCAGAGAAAATTTGCCGCCGCGATAAAAGCCAAAACGCTCCAGATCGCGACTGCTAGCGCGTTTTTAGCGCCGCCCTCGGCGAGTGTTTGTTTATTTGAGACGCTTTTGCGGATTTTTAAAATTTTAGTTTGGATGAGGTCACGGTAGATCGCGCGAAATATCGTCTGCGGACAGCTCCAGCCGCACCAGACGCGGCCGCCTAAATTCGTCATAAAAAATATAAAAATAAAAAAAATGATGAGCACGAAAGGCATCAAAAACAGCTCTTGGACGTTAAATTTGGCAAAAAACAGATGCAGCTCGCTGCGCTCAAAGCTTAGTAGGAAAAATTGATTTCCGCCGATGGTTATAAAAGGCAAAATGAGCGCGGTACAGGTTATCAGGATGTAGGCGATATAGCGTTTGCTAGCAAATTTGAAATAATTTTTATACTCTTCTTTGGTCATAATTCGTCCTGATTACAAAGTAGTGATAATTTTTGATAGATTATAGAGTTAATGCTATTAAACGCGTATTAAAATTGCTATTACGCCCCTTTTACGATGTATAATTTCATAAATTCTTTAAAGGAGATGTTATGAAAAAAATTTCTAGAAGAAATTTCATCAAAACCGGCCTCGCGGCAGCTGCTGTTGGCGCGCTAAATTTGCAAGCGGCACAAGATGACGAGATAAAATGGGATGCGGAATACGACGTCTTGGTGGTAGGTAGCGGCCTTAGCGCAAACGTTGCGGGCATCGTAGCAGCCGAGGGTGGGCTTGGCGTCGCGCTACTAGAAAAGATGTCGCGAATGGGCGGAAACTCCGTCGTTTCTCAGCTTGATTTTGCCTGCGTGGGCTCCGAACAACAGGAAAAGGCCGGCATCAAAGACTCCATCGAGCTTTTCGTAAAAGATCTAAACAAAGCAGGCAAGGGTTTTAACTACATAGAGCAGTCGTATAGGATAGCCGAAAATTCAAAAAGAGCGTATGAATTTGCCAAAGCAAGAGGCGTGCAATACGCCGAAAAGCTAAAGCATCTGGGCGGACATAGCGTAGCAAGAAGCCTAGAGACCGTGGGTGGTGGCGGAGCGTGCGTGCAGGCGCTAAATTCGCACTTTGAGAGCAAGGGCGGTAAGACGTTAAAGCGCGTAAAGGTCGATGAAATCGTGCTGGATAAAAACGGCGCGGCGATAGGACTAAAGGTTAGAGAGGAGTATAAATTTGATAAAAACCTAGCCGACGATGATGCGCAAAACGTTTCCGGAGACGTTAAATTTTACAAAGCTAAAAAGGCCGTGATTTTTGCAAGCGGCGGATTTTCGGCGGATAAAGCCTTTAAAGCAGCGCAAAATCCAAGGCTATCCCTAGCATCCACTCCGTCAAATCCTGGTGCGACGGCCGGCGCGCTAAAAGCGATGGTAAGAGCGGGCGCGATGCCGGTGCAGGTTAGCCTGGGACGCTATTCGTTCGGTATCCCGACGGAGGATTTGATATTTGCGATCGCGGTCGACGGCAAAAATTCAAAGAGATTTATGAACGAGGACGGCGACAGGCAGACCTTGTCCGATAATATTTTAGAAAATATGCAAAAAAACGAAAGCGATATGTTTCCGACGATAATCTTTGACGCAACTGGATTTGCTTCCAGCCACGATCCAAAGAGGCTGCAAAAATTTATAGAAACGGGCAAGATGAAAAAATTTGAGAGCTTAGACGAGCTGGCGGCGGACTTTAAGCTAAACGCGCAAATTTTAAAAGAGGAGATAAAGCGGTATAACGAAAACGTTGCGGCAAAAACCGATGCTGATTTTAAAAAAGATTTAACTAAAGTCGCTCCGATAGAAAAAGCGCCGTTTTACGCGATACTCGGGGCTCCTGGCATCAGCTATACTCCGGGCGGCGTGAGGGTAAATTTAAACTTTGAAGTCCTTAATATAAACGATAACAAGCCTATTAAAAATTTATACGCCGTAGGCGAGGCGACGGGCGGAGTGCACGGATATACGAGGCTTACTAGCTGCTCGACGCCCGATTGTATTAGCTCGGCGATGATAGCGGCGGAGCATATACTAAAAGGCTAAATTTAAAGCCCGGACGGCGAGCAAAGCTTAAATTTATCAAATTTAAACTATAATCCCCGTCTATTTTAATTGAAAGGTGGTGAGGACGTTGCCTGGTATTAAGGTACATCCTAACGAGTCTTTTGACGAAGCTTACAGAAAGTTCAAAAAGCAAACCGACAGAAACCTTGTCGTGACTGAAGTTCGCGCAAGACGCTTTTTCGAGCCTATGACCGAGATCCGCAAAAAACAAAAAATTGCGGCTCGCAAGAAAATGCTTAAACGTCTATATATGCTTAGACGCTACGAGTCAAAGCTCTAACCAAAAGGGTCGCTTCGGCGGCCTTTTCTTTTTTAAACTCCCGTTTAACTCGCATCAAAGCCAAAATTTGCCATAATCTACGCCAAATTTAACAATCAAAGGAAAAATATGTCCAAAGTGCCCGTGAGCGAGGCCGCGGAAATCTTAGGCGTAACCAAGGAAGCCGTCTACAACCGCATTCGTCGCGGAACGCTAAAGACCTTTGAAAAAGACGGCGTAAAATACGTGGTTTTGGACGGCTACGAGCCCCAAACCGCACCCAAATCGGCGCCCAAAACCTCAAAATCCGCTAAAAGCTCGGAGTCAAAAAAAGCTGCTAAAGTCGGCGAATTTGACGTGAACGAATTTCTACTCTCGCAAATCAGCGAACTAAAAGAACAAAATCAAAATTTGCGAGCCGACAAAGAGAGGCTTTTTCGCGAAAAAGAGCAAATTTTGCTAAATAATAAAACCGAAATAGCTCAAATTTACCGCGAAAGAGACGAGAAGCTAAGGGGGTTTTTAAGTATGCTCGAGCGTCCGCTACTGGCTCGCCAAAACGGCGAATACGTAGCTCCTATCGACGT
>CALISV010000023.1 GCA_938041615.1 uncultured Campylobacter sp.
GCAGCGTAAATTTCGCCATCAGGCGAGCGGTAAAAATTGCTCTTGTCGATATTTTCAAATTTGTCCTGAGTTGCTGCCGCGTAGTAGAAAAAAGCGAGTATCAACTCTGGTATCGCTAAAGCCAAAACGATCACTATGATCCATATTTTTTTATTTTTTACCATAATACTTCTAATATTATTTTTTAAATTTGATCTCTCTTTTGCCCTTTTTACCCTCCAAACAAAGGCAACAACTCCGGTAGCTAATAAAATCAACCAAAACCACCAGCCCATTTTGTGAAAATCAAAGCAGATAATCGCCTCCGCCACGAGTTCGCCGTCAGCCAGCACCACAGAGCCGCTTGATATCACAGCTAGGCTTTTACTCTAGCACCTCGGCGATCTCTAGCATTTCAAAACAGTCATTTTCAAGCACCAAGCTCGAAGCAAAGAATTCATAAAAAACCCGTAATTTTCCACAAAAAGGCGTTATATTTTGAGATGATTTTTGAAGTTGCGACGTAAAAATAAAACGTAGCGGACCGCTCGTCCGTGAGTATTTATTTTTACTAGCCCTTCAAAAAGCGTCCTAAAAACTTCGCAAAAGTCGCCAAATTTCGCGCGCCAAAACTCGAGGCAAAGAATTTTTGAGCAAATTTAAATGTTTTTTATCAAATTTCGTCCTAAGATAGGACGCGAAGTCCATCGACGGGCGAAATTTGTAAAATTATTTAAAAGCGCCAAAAAGTCAAGCCGCTACTTCAAAGCCTCGAGTCTAACCGCGACCGAACGCTTATGTGCTCCGAGCCCCTCGGCCTCGGCTAGCTTCATGCACGCATTTCCTAGCTCACTTATGCCTTTTGCATTTAGCGAGATGAGCGAAGTGCGCTTCATAAAATTTTCGACCCCTAAAGGCGAGTAAAATCTCGCGCTACCGCCCGTCGGGAGCGTATGATTCGGTCCGGCTAGATAGTCGCCCATCGCTTCAGGCGTAAAGTGCCCGATAAATATCGCGCCGGCGTGCCTGATCTGTCTAGCCAGCTCCATCGCGTCGTTTGTCGCGATCTCTAGGTGCTCGGGCGCTAGCTCGTTAGCCAGCCTCACGCACTCATCAAGGTCGCTAGCTACGATGATAGCACCCTTTTTATCGATACTAACCTGCGCGATGGGCTGCCTGGCTAGAGTCTTGATCTCCTCGTTGATATGCCTTTGTACCGCTGCGCCGAAAGCTTGATTTGGCGTGATGAGTACGGCGCTAGCCATCTCGTCGTGCTCGGCCTGCGAGAGCAGATCCACGGCGATGTGGCGAGGATCGGCGCTCTCGTCGGCGATGACGCAGATCTCGCTAGGGCCGGCGATCATATCGATATTTACCTCGCCGTAAACTAGCTTTTTAGCCGTCGCGACGTATATGTTGCCAGGGCCAGTGATGACGTCGGTTTTTTTAATCGTTTGCGTGCCGTAGGCCATCGCTGCTACCGCCGACGCGCCGCCCACTTTATAGGCCTCCTTGATGCCGCAGATATGCATGGCTGCTAGCAGTAGCGTATTTACCTTGCCTCCGACGGCAGGCGTGCAGACTACGATCTCTCCAACGCCCGCAACCAGGGCCGGGACGGCGTTCATGAGAAGCGAGCTAGGATAGGCGGCCTTGCCTCCGGGGATATATAGTCCGGCGCGGTCTAGCGGAGTGTATTTTGCACCTAGTAAAACGCCGTGCTCATCGTGCTCCATCCAGGTTTTTGGCAGGCTTTTTTCGTGGTAGCTTTTGATGCGCTCAAAGGCTAAATTTAGAGCGTTTCGCAGGCAGCTATCTATGCCGTCATAGGCCTTTTGCGTCTCATCGGTGCCGATTTTTAGGCTATTTGCGTCGGGTTTCCAGCGGTCAAATTTCTCTATCTGCTCAAAGAGCGCCTCGTCGCCTCTAGCGCGCACGTCGTCCAGTATCTGCGAAACGGCTGGCATAACCGCGCTCATATCGCCGTTTGAGCGGTTTACCAAAGCCGCAAAATAGTCCTTAAAATTTTCGTTGCTAGTGAGTAAAAACTTCATCTCGTCTCCTTAAATTTTCTTTCGTATCTTAGTTTTTGACTGATATTTCCGAGCGCGCCGCCCTGGTGGATGTATAAAATCTCGTTTTTAAATGCACCCATGTTTGCCATCATCGTTAAAAAGCCCACGGGATCGTAAATGAGCTCAAACTCTATCCCCGTTTGCTCGCATACTTCGCGCCAAATTTGATAAAGCTCCGGCTTTAGATCGCCAAAATGATATTTTTTGGGCGGCGGCAAAATGCGAACCTTTGAGTTTGGCGTCAGCGCCTTGATCTCGCTTTTTAGATAGTCTGCGTCACCCACGCAAGGACAGGTAAAAACGTCAAATTTGACATGCTTAGCCAAAAACGCCGCCGACGTGCCGGTGCCTGAAGGTAAAAATATATCCACGGTTTTACCCTCCGCATCCGCCCAGCGCTCTATCTGCCTAGCCTGCGAGATAAAGCCCGCCTCCGCCTGCGGCTGCCAAACGCCCTCGTTTATAAAAAGCGAATCGCCGATGAAGCAATCCTGCGCAGTGGGTAAATTTGAGCTTGTTTGGTCTACGAATTTTTTTAAATTTGAGTTTTTATGGCTTACTAATTCGCCGGAATTTGCACCCGCAAACTTTGCCGATTCGTCAAATTTGCTCAAATTTTCTCCGTCTAGATTTTGCAAATTCGGTGCGATCTCGGCTTGCAAATTTGACATATTTTTTGCATTTAAATTTATATCCGTAAAACCGAGCCGTTCGTCAAATTTGCTCAAATTTAACCCGCCAGCGTCTTTTAAATTTAACTCGTTTTCGCTGCAATTGTCCGTCAAATTTGCAGTCTCAACGCCGCAAATCTCGCCCTCTTTTACCCCGGCAAGCTCATAAGCTAAAGCCATAGCTCGCGCCCGTCTATATTTATCTACATATATTTTCATCCCGTTTTCAAGGGCAAATTTAAAATTTCCGATCGGATTTGCCGCCAAATTTGAGCTTAAATTTGAAACGACATAGTGAAACTCAAGGCCTTTCATCTTTGCAAAAACGCTTAAGCTATACATCGCGTTTGACTGGCTTGAGCCGTAGCTAACGACGCGCTTTATACCGCCTAGACCGGCATGCAAGAAATACTCCAGCTTTCTAGCCTTGTTGCCGTTAAATTCGCCGTCCATCAGATCGTCGCGAAGTACGTAAAACTCGAGTCCGTTAAATTTAGTCTTTTGAATACTTTTGATTTTGCCGCTCCAAGAGATCTTGCATCTCTTTCATCGACTCTTTATCCGAGATCGAAAATTTGATCTCGATGCGCCTGGAGGCGTCGGGGTCTTCTTTGCCGTTTTTCATCACCAGATCGCTAAAACTGCGCCCGCTAGCGATGAGATAGTGCTCTAGGCGCTTGTCTTTGTTCCACGAGTAGATAAAGTCTAGCACCGAATACGCGCGCTTTTGCGACAGATCAAGGTTGTACATGTAGCTACCAACAGAGTTCGTATGCCCCTCGATCACGATCCTGTCGATGTGTTTTGCGATCTCTTTGTTATTTAAAATCGCCTCGAAATAAGTCTGTAAAATTTCTTTTAGGCGCGCTTTTGCTTCGTCTCTTAGCTCGTAAGATCCCGTGTCAAAAAGTATAGACTCGGGTAGCGACACGACGCCGGAGCTTGGATCTATGCTAACCTTGTTTCCAAGCTTAGCGCGTAAATTTGATATGACGTTTGAGCGAAGCGAGCTGATGTCTTTGATCTTGTCTTTTGTTTTGTTAAAATCCTCTTCCAGCGCGGCATATCTTGAGACTTCATCGCCGTATTTTGCGTTTAGTTCATTTAGCGCCTCGTCTTTTTGCGCTAAAATTTGCCCCAGCTGTAGCACTCTATCCTGCAAATCCGCGATAGTTTTATTCGCATCGTTTAGATTTATCTCGTAGGTTTGGGTTAGATTCGTGAGTTCGTTTTTCTCTTTTTTGACGCCTTCAAGCATCTCATTTACGAGTCTGTTTATATCGGCAAGCTCTTTATTTTCGCTCTTTGCACGGTCTAAATTTGAAAAAATTTCTTTTATGACGTTTTCTTTACGAACGAGCTCGCTTTGTGATGAGGCGATTTGCTTTTCACGCTCGCTTAAGTCTTTTTGTAGTTTTGCCAGATCGCTTTGGCTAAGGACGTATTTTACGACGACGGCGCCGATGATGAGCATAAAAACAAACATCAGCCCAGCCATCAGGTCCGCATACGATATCCAAAAGGTCTGGTCTCCGCTTTTGTTCTCGTTACGCGTTTTCATCTAGCATACTCGCCTTTTCGATGGTTTGCAATATCTCATTCGCCTCTTTATCAAGCTCGTCGATGTCTTGCTTTAGCCCTTCAATGAGCGCGCTATTATCATCATAAGCCTCGATTGCTTCGTCGTCAAAAGCCTTTTTAAATGCCTGGACGCCATCAATCAAGCTCTCTTTAAAGCCATCCATTGCAAGTTTTTGTTTTTCTAAGATTTCACTACTAAATTTAGAAAGAGACTCACTGAAATTTTTAACATTATACTCTAGTTCGCCCACGCTCTTTTCGAGCCTTGAGATACGCTCGCCGCCCACATCATAGAGACGGTTGTACTGCTCGGCAAATTTTAGTTGCATATCTTTGATGTTGCCGTTAAATTTATTGATAACGTTTAAGATTTCGGCATGAACCTTGATGAGGTCTTTTTGATCTTTTGAGGATTTTAGCAGCGTATTCATCGTTTGTTTGATGTGTTCGCCACTTAGCTTGACAGCCTCTTCTTCGTTTTTCAAGATATTTGTAAAAGTTTTAAATTTAGCCTCGATAGTCTTATCCAGCTCCTCAAAGAACTCGGCGTTACTAACATGCTCAAAGATCACTCCGATCTTTTCAAAGTGTCTTAAATTCTCTTGCAAATATCTTCTATCAAGCTCCTCTTTCGTCCAGAAAAAGCCGCTCGTAGCGTTTTTTTGTCTTCGCACTAGCGTTTCAAATTTACTCGTTCCGTATTTTTCAAAAAATATCCACCAAAGCGCCAAAAAGATACCGTAAATAGAGACGTAAAACGCAGTCGCCACGCCGCTAAGAAGGGTTGAAATTTCAGCCTCAAGCTCCATAGTGTTTGATGAATTAAACTCCGGCATAGAAACCGCGATACTGATAAACGTTCCTAAAATACCCAGCATCGGGAAGATGCCAGCGCCTACGGAAGCAAAATTTTCGTTACGTAAATTTCTTGTGTAATAGGCGACAAATTCGTCAAATCCAGCGTTTGACTTCGTGTCTTTGCCAATTACTAAAAGATGTTTGATGATGTATTCTTTTAAATTTCGCTTAAAATCAGCCCCGCTTTGCTCGAAATAGCAGCAAGCAAGCTCGGCGCTATTTTTAGCAAAGATTAGCGAGATCACCCAAATAACGCCCATCATAACGACCGTGTGTAGGCCGATCTGGAAATTTATATATCCAAAATACCCAAGAAGCGCGACGAGATATATCGCCGTCGGCAAAAATATAATTTTCGTATACACGAAAAAAGATTGCCTGCCTTTTACCTCAGGCAACGCCAAATCAGTGAAATTATCGTTTCTCGCTTCTTTTTTGGGTTCCATTATGGGCCTTAATTTCTATTTAAGCAGTTTAAATCTTCAAATGCGGTTATTAGGCGTTTTACCATCGACTCCTCGCCGCTTCGTAGCCATTTACGCGGATCGTAGTATTTTTTGTTCGGTTTATCGTCGCCTTCAGGGTTGCCGATTTGACCTTGCAAGTAGGCTCTGTTTTTTAGCTCGTACGCTCTCACGCCGTCCCAAAACGCCCACTGCGTATCCGTGTCGATATTCATCTTTACTACGCCGTAGCTGACGGCATCTTTGATATCCTTTAGCTCGCTACCGCTACCGCCGTGAAATACGAAATTTACGGGTTTATCGGTTAGGGTTTGAAATTTATCCGCAACGTATGCTTGCGAGTTTTTCAAAATTTCCGGTCGAAGCACGACGTTGCCAGGCTTATACACGCCGTGAACGTTACCAAAGCTGGCCGCTATGCTAAATCTATCGCTGATTTTACTTAGTCGCTCATATGCCCGCGCGACGTCTTCAGGCTGCGTATAAAGAAGCGCATTATCAACACCCGTGTTATCCACGCCGTCCTCTTCGCCGCCGGTTACGCCAAGCTCGATTTCTAGGCTGATGCCAAGCTCGCTAAGCTCTTTTAGATACTTCTCGCAAGTGCTTAAATTTTCCTCCAAGCTCTCTTCGCTAAGATCAAGCATATGCGAGCTAAAAAGCGGCACTCCGTGAGCCTTTTTGTATTCGCGGCTAAATTTAACCAGCTCGTCGATCCACGGCAGTAGCTTTCTAGCCGCATGATCGGTGTGTAGGATCACCGGTACGCCGTAAGCTTTGGCCAGCAGATGAACGTGCTGCGCGCCTGCTACTGCGCCTAGCACATCGGCATTCCCGCAAGCTTTGCCGGCATAAAAGCCGGCTCCGCCGTTACTAAACTGGATGATAACGGGTGAGTTAGCCGTCTTCGCCGCCTCTAAAACGGCATTTACCGAGTCGCTTCCGACCACGTTTACCGCAGGTATGGCAAAGCCCTGCTCCTTTGCGTATTTATACAGCCTAGTTACGTCATCGCCGCTTAAAACGCCGGCTTTTACTACGTCTAAAACACCCATTTTATCGACCTTATTTATATTCTACTTTAGCTTTTGCGCGAAGCTCGTCGCCTCTTTTTCTGATATCGTTTCTAAATTTCTCCATCTTTATGTTGCCCTCGATTTGAGGTTTAACCTCGTTTAGACCTACGGTGCCGGCAGCCTTGCTATCCTCTTTTAGGATTACGTGGTAGCCGAAATTTGATTTAACAGGTTTTTGAGTTACTTCGCCTTTTTTAAGCGCAAATGCAGCGTCTGCGAAAGGTTTTACCATTTGAGATTGGCCAAACCATCCTAGTTCGCCGCCGTTAGCCGCAGAGCCTTGATCGGTAGATTTAGATTTTGCTAGCTCTTCGAATTTTTTAACCAGCTCGTCGCCTTTTAGACCTTTTAGCGCAGCTATTATGTCGTTTGCGTCTTTTTCAGTAGCCACTAGGATATGTTTGGCTCTTACTTGTGCAGGCACGGCAAATTCGGCTTTATTTTTATTATAAAAGTCGCTGATTTCGCCTTCGCTAACTTTGATATTATCGAAAATTCTCTTCATCCAAAGATCAAGCGCGAGGTTGTTTTTTAGCTCTTCAAGCGCAGCTTTGTATTCGTCGCTCTTCTCTAGTCCGCTCTTTTTAGCCTCGTCTAGAAGTAGTTTTCTGTTGATAGTTTCGTCGATCACTTTTTTTTGAGTGTCTTTAGGTAGTTGCTCTAGTGTTACGCCAGGCATAGCAGCAAGCGTGAAAGCCACGTCTTTATCGGTTATAGTAGTTCCGTTTACGGTGGCGTAATCCACCGCGTTTAGGCTTAGAGCCGCAGCCAAACTAAGAGATGCGAATAAAATTTTATTCATCTTTGTTCCTTAAATTTAGATTTTTGCGAGGATGATTATAGCAGGAAAGTCATTAAATATAAGTTATAATTCATCGAAAATTTAAATAAAAACGGCTAAAATCGGCGCTATGAGAACGAAAAAAGATATAAACGCTATCAAAAATTTATTTTTAGAAAATTTCAAAGACGCGGGCAGCGAGCTTAAATTTCGCAGCCTCTACGAGCTGCTCGTTTGCGTGATGCTAAGCGCGCAGTGCACCGATAAGCGCGTAAATTTGATCACGCCTTCGCTTTTTGAAGCATACCCAGACGTAGCAAGCCTAGCTCAGGCAAATCTTGGCAGCGTAAAAGCGCTCATCAGCTCCTGTAGCTTTTTTAACAACAAGGCCGAAAATTTGATCAAAATGGCAAAGAGCGTGATGAGCGAATTTGACGGCGAGATACCAACGACCGAAAAGGAGCTGATGAGTCTAGCGGGCGTGGGTCAAAAAACCGCTCACGTCGTGCTGATCGAGCATTTTGGATCAAATTTGATGGCGGTGGATACGCACGTCTTTCGCGTGGCGCATAGGCTTGGCCTTAGCAGGGGCAAGACGCCCGAAGCCGTCGAGCTTGATCTAACCAAAGCCTTTAAAACGCAGCTAAACACGCTTCATCAAGCGATGGTGCTTTTTGGCCGCTACACCTGTAAGGCGATCAAGCCAAACTGCAAAGAGTGCTTTTTAAACGAGCTGTGCAGTAGCAAGGATAAGAATTTTCCGTAAATTTCAGCCTGCAAATGCGAGCCTAAATTTGACGGAATTTTAAAATTTTGACGCCTTGCTTAAACCCGCTTTACGGCAGACGTTCGGCTTATTATGGCGCGAAAAATTTAGATTGAAATTTTATAAACGCCTCTTTTGATTTTTATCTTTTAGAAAAATTTAAAATTTTGCTTTTTGGAGCTTACTGTTTTGCCAGCCAAGCCCGGTATCCTTCGCTTTTAATCACGTCCGCGATGCTTTTTGCCATCTCCTGCGGCAAAAATTCGGACTTTTTATCGATGACGGACACTAGCGCGTAAGTGCTATCGTAATCTTGCAGCTCCAAGCCCGCGCGCACCAGCGTTTCGTATAAAAACGGCTCGTCTTTTTCGATGCTTACCGCATCATCGTTTAAAAATTCATAGATGAACGCAAGCTGTTTTTTATCGCCGATTTTTAAAAAATAATCGGCTAAATTCGTCGCACTCTTAATGATGGTTTTGCGTAGCTCGTCTATCTGCTGCGCAGAGTAACGCTGGGTAATCAGCCGCCAATTTTCCGCCATTCTCGCCGCAATGATAGACAGCTTGAAAGCTCTGCCGCCATAAGCGTATTTTTCGCTTTCGTCGC
>CALISV010000024.1 GCA_938041615.1 uncultured Campylobacter sp.
TATTTTAGCTTTTTAATCCATAAAATCAGTTTAAAAACTAACGCTTTTGTAAAAGTAGCTTTAAGCTTTTATTTTGTTTCTTTTAGATAAAATCAGCAGAAATTTTTATTTTTAAGGAAACAAATATGTCAAGAGTATGCGCAATAACAGGCAAAGGCCCGATGGTGGGCAACAACGTCAGCCACGCCAAAAACAGAACAAAAAGAAGGTTTTTACCAAACCTAAGAACCATCCGCGTTACGCTAGAGGACGGCACTACGAGAAAGATCAAAGTAGCTGCTTCTACGCTAAGAACGATGAGAAAACAGTCACGCTAAATTTACCGCAAATTTGAGGAGTTATCTTTGTTTAAAAAGATTTTAAAATTCCTCAACTGGTCAAGTTCTGCCAAACCTCAAATCAACCTCAATACCGAACTTTACGAACAACTTCGCCCGTTTCGCTTACCGCTCATCTTAGTCGTTTTGATGATGATGATCGGCGCTATGGGCTACGTCACGATCGACGGTTTTAGCCTGATAGACGCGATTTATCAGGCCGGTATGACTTTTACGACCGTCGGTTTTACCGAGGTCGCACCTATTTCTCCGGCCGGCCGGATTTTTACTATCACTTTTATTTTGCTAGGCTTTGCCGTTTTTACGTTTTCTACGGGTTTGATGCTCGAAGTTTTAAAAAAAGGCGCGCTCGTAGCGATCATAAAGGAAAGACGAATGTTATATAAAATCGCAAGGTTGAAAAACCACTTTGTCATCTGCTATCACAACCAATACACAATGGAATTAAGCCGCGAATTTAGGGAAAATCACATCCCATTTATCGTCATCGATCCGCGCGAGGATCTACCTGAGATCGCGGAAAAATACAAGTATCCATACTATATCGTCTCTCAGCCGCATACGCAAACGGCGCTTTTAAAGACGCATTTTTCAAGCGCAAAAGGCATGATCACGCTAAGTTCAAACATCGCCGACAACATCGCTCTTATCGCCACTGTAAGGCTATATGAAAAAGAGATTGGGCGCAAAAAGCCTTATTTTATAATGACAAACTCCGACAACCAAGACGATACCGAGCGCCTAAAAAAGCTCGGCGCAAACAGCGTCGTGAGCCCGTCAAAACTCGTCGCTCAGCGCCTTAGCGCGATGAGCGTGCGTCCGGATATGGAAAATTTGCTCGAGCAGTTTTTGTATAAGCAAGACTCGCCGATCGACATAGAGGAGATATTGGTGCCTGATTATTCGTGGGTGCGCTTTAAACGCCTAAAAGAAACTAACCTGCGAAACATAACAAACGCCGACGTCGTAGGCATCAAGGACGTAAATAACAAATTTATCCCGATGCCAAAGGGCGACACGCTAATCGGCACGGGCACGAAGCTGCTAGTTATCGGCACTGGCGAGTCGATACGCCTAACCAAACGCGTCATAAAAAGCAAGCATAAGCCAGAAGAGCTAAAATACGTTTAAATTTGAGCTTTGCACGGTAAATTTACGTTACAAAACCACTGTAAATTTGATACTATAACAATTCATCGGTGCCATAAAATTTGATAAATTTAAACTTGGTATAGGCTAGGTAAAATTTGCCAAATCACCCAGATACGGCGCCTTTTTAACCCGCTCTTAAAATAATATTCGCTAAAATTAAATTAAATTAAAATTTAATCCATCAAAGGAGCAAATATGTTTCATGAAGACAGAGAGCTTATAACCAAGCTAAAAGGCACGAATGCGAGATTTACGTCGCTTTTCGACAAACACAACGACCTAGACGAAAAGATCGCCGAGATGCAAAAAGGCAATGTTTACAACGATGCTGAAGTGGATGCTCTAAAACGTGAAAAACTTAGACTAAAAGACGAAATTTACGCCTTTTTGGCTGAGTATAAAAAAGAAAATAATCTTTAATTTAATAGCGGCGGACGATTTGTTCCGCCGTTTTCTGCCTCAAATTCTCTTAAATTCTTGTCTTTGATTAGCTGTAAATCGCGCCGAATTTAACTCAAAACCAAGCCGTAAAATCACCGTAAAACATTAAATTTCACGTAAAACTGTAAAAATTTACAACACAAATACGTCGAAATCTTTTTTAGTACCCAAAAGTCCGCCGTTCGAATGCATAAAATAATAACCGTCCAAATATATTCCATCTTATTTCCTTGCCTATTTTTGCCAGAGCTTAATTTATTTTTTGTTTATTGTAATACAAGCTCGCGTCTTTTTCGGATAGACCGTGATTTAAGATAAAATTCGCTA
>CALISV010000025.1 GCA_938041615.1 uncultured Campylobacter sp.
ATGAACGTTGAGCAGAAATTTGAGTATTTAGATTAAAGCGACGATTTAAATTTAATGCTAGGCTTATCAAATTTATAGAAGCTAAATTTATAAAAACCCAAATTTGACGCCGCAAATTTACTCGCCGCGTCAAATTTGAGTCAAATTTTAATTATCTTTTATAGCTTTTTACGAATTCGCCGATCCTTACGATACCTTTTCTGATACTCTCCAAATCGGTCGCAAAAGACAGCCTAAAGTATCCGTCCATACCAAATCCCACGCCCGGCACCACGGCAACCTTCGCCTTTTCTAGCAGCTCTTTGCAAAATTTCATGCTATCAGGCTCAACCTCGGAGCAGTTTATGAAAAGATAAAACGCGCCATCTGGCTTAAGCACGCTAAGTCCCGGTATAGCGTTTATCATCTCTACGCCCAGATCGCGGCGCTTTTTAAACTCGCCCTTCATATACGCGATGTCCTCGTCGGCTTTGCCGAGCAGCGCAGGGATGGCGCCGGCTTGCGTTAGGGAGTTTATGTTGCTCGTGCTTTGGCTTTGTAGCTTGTTTACCGCAGCGTTTAGCTCTTTAAACGGGCTAGCCATGTAGCCAAATCTCCAACCCGGCATCGCGCCGCATTTGCTTAGGCCGTTTATCGTGATCGTGCGGTTAAACATATCCTCGCTCACCGCCGCAGTCGCGACGAATTCGCCCTCGTAGTTTAGCTTTTCGTACATTTCGTCGCTAGCTACGATGATTTTCGTGCCTTTTAGCACCTCGCCCAGCGCCTCTAGCTCTTTGAGGCTATATATAGCACCCGTCGGGTTGCAAGGGCTGTTTAATACTAAAATTTTAGTTCTAGGAGTGATCGCCGCCTTTAGCTGCTCGGGAGTGATTTTAAAGCCGGTCTTTTCGCTAGTTTCGATAAAAACGGGGTTTCCGCCGCTAAATTTGACCATCTCCGGGTAGCTCACCCAGTATGGGCTTGGTACGATGACCTCGTCGCCCTCGTCGATTAGCGCCTGAAATACGTTAAAAAGCGAGTGCTTGGCGCCGACGTTGGTTATGATTTGATTAGGCGCGTAGTCTAGGCCGTTGTCGCGCTTTAGCTTTGCGGCGACCGCCTCTCTAACCTCGGGCGTACCCGCTACGGCAGTGTATTTGCCGCAGCCTTTATCTAGAGCGGATTTTACCTCGTTTTTGATGATCTCGGGCGTGTCGAAGTCCGGTTCGCCCGCGCCAAAACTGATCACGTCCTCGCCGCGGGCTTTCATCTCTTTTGCCTTGGTGCTGATTTCGATGGTTAGGCTCTCGCCTAGCACTTGAACTCTTTTTGATAGCATTTTTACTCCTTTTTGTAAATTTAAGATATAGTTTTTAGATAGCCGTTATCGTTTAAAAACAGATA
>CALISV010000026.1 GCA_938041615.1 uncultured Campylobacter sp.
CTTGCTTTTTATTTCGTCAAATTTGACGCCGAATTTAACGGTAGCCAGCTAAAATTTGACGCTCAAATTTAAACCCATTATCCGTCAAATTTACCCGCACGATTTCTGCTAAATCTAAACTCAAATTTAAACAAAAACACTCAATCAGGCGGTCTATAGCCTTTTTCTTTACGGCGCAGCTCCAGCTCGTAGGCATCGTTTAGCGCATCTTCGTCGTCAAATTTCGTCCCGTCCAAAAACTTTCGCTCGTCGTCAAACTGCCTGGTTTTAAGCCCCCACAGCAGCGCTGCCAGCCCGCACGCGCCAAGCAGCGTAGAGACGCCGATCATCATCGCCACGACCGCCCCGCTCATCGCTCGCTCCTAGCCCTCATCGCGTTTAACACGACCGCGACCGAGCTTAGCGACATCGAGAGCGCAGCCACTGCGGGCGCTACGTAGCCGGCCATCGCCAGCGGTATCGTCACGGCGTTATAAACGAGCGAAAAGGCCAAATTTTGCCGCACGATGCGGTAGGTTTTACGTGCGAGCGCTACAGCAGCCGCGAGCGAGGCGGGGTCGTCTCTCATCAGCACGACGTCGCTTTTTGCGATACTCACGGCCGCTCCGCTACCCATGCACACGGCCACGCTTGAGAGCGCGAGCGCGGCGGCGTCGTTGATCCCGTCGCCTACCATCAGCACGTTTCGGCCCTGCTGCGCCAGTCTCTCTACGTAAGCGGCCTTGTCAGTGGGCAGAGCGTTTGCGACCGTTTCCTCGATGCCAAGCCCTTCTGCAGCGCGCTTTGCGGCGTATTCGTTATCGCCCGTTAGCATCGCCACGCGCATGTCAGCATTTTTTAGCGCGGCTACGCACTCTTTGGCGCCCTCTTTTAGGCTCTCCTCTAGCTCAAACACCGCCGTTATCTCGCCGTCCGCGGCAAAAAAATAGCTAGTGCCGCGCACCGCTTCGCCGTCATAAAGCCCTAGCTCTCGCATAAATTTCTCGCTCCCGCCCGCTAGATTTATGCCGCCAAATTTAGCCCTTACTCCGCGAGCTGCGATGTTTTCAAAGCCGCCTAACTCCAAAAGTTTTAAATCCATAAAATTTGCGCGCAGATGCTCGCCCACGGCGCGGCTAACGGGATGATCCGAGCCGCTAACCAGCGAAAAAAGCGCGCTTGCGTCAAATTTGCCCGCGTGCGTAAATTTACTCACCTTAAGCCGCCCCGACGTGAGCGTGCCGGTCTTATCAAACACGGCCGTATCGCACCTGGCTAGACTTTCGATGATACGCGCTTCTTTAAAAAGTATCCCGCGCCTAAAGCCCGCCCCAAGCGCAACGAGCGTGCTAACGGGCGTAGCAAGCCCCAGCGCGCAGGGGCACGAGATCACCACGACCGAGATCGCGACGATGAGCGCGGCGGAGAGCTCGCCAGTGCGCCAGAACCAAAACGCAAACGTCGCTAGCGCCAGAGCCGTGATAGCAGCCGAAAACCTCGCCGCGATAGTATCTGCGAGCGCCTGAATTTTAGGCTTTTTGGCTGCGGCGGTTTCTAGCAAATTTATAATACGGGCTAGCACCGACTCGCTAAAGACGGCGCCGACCTTATAAACCAGCGTGCCGTCCACGCACACGGAGCCGCTTTTTATCTCGTTTTCGCCATCTTTTGCGCTAAGATATACAGGCGCGCTCTCGCCGCTAAGGCTAGAGAGATCAAAGCTCGCCGCACCGCTTATGACGATGCCGTCTAGCAGCACGCGTTCGCCCACGCGCACGACTACGAGTTCGCCCACGCGCACCTCCTGCACGCTTTTTAGCGTTATCTCATCGCCATTTTTGACGCTAACGGAGTTTAAATTTAACGAGTTTAGATTATCGAGCGTGTCGGCGGCCTTTTTCTTGCTCAAGATTTCTAGATATTTGCCGATAAATACGAAAGTGATTATCATCGCAACCGAGTCGAAATACACCTCGCCGCGCCTAGAAAACATCGCGTAGATCGAGAAAATGTAAGCCGCGAGCGTGCCCGTGACGATGAGGCTATCCATGTTTTGCGTTTTGTTTTTTAGCGCCGTCCAAGCACCCCTAAAAAACCCGCTTCCCGTATAAAAAAGCACCGGCGTAGCGAGGATAAATTCGGCGAAATTTATGATAGAGCGCACATCCTGGCGCATGCCCGTGAAGTAGCCGCCGTACTGCGCGACGGCCAGCCACATGATGTTCATCGTGCAAAATATCCCGACAAGCAGCCTCGCGTAAAACTCGCGCTTTTGCAGAGCTAGCCTATGCTCCTGAGCCTGCGCGTCGTATGGGTAGGGCTCGTAGCCGATAGAGCGGATGAGGGCGAAAATTTGGGCCAAATTTATCTCGTTTTCGTCCCAGACGATGAGGGCTTTATTGTTAACCGAGTTTATATTAACCTCTAAAATTCCCTTCTGCGCAAATAAAACCTTCTCGTTTAGCCAGACGCAAGCCGAGCAGTGGATACCCTCGATGATGAGCGAGATTTTGTTAAATCCGTTCTCGTTTTTGACGTAGTTTTGATAAATAGCCGCGAGGTCCTCTTGCGACTTTTGCGCCGTATTTTTCGCGCCCCGAGCGGGATTTAGCGTAGTTTTGCCAAGCCTTTCGTAAAACTCGCCAAGCCCGCTTGAGTTAAGTATCTCGTAAACTCCCGCGCACCCCTCGCAGCAAAACAGCTCCCCGCCACGCTCTATCAGCGCCTCGCGCTCAAATTCGCCCCTACAATGCGCGCACTTAAATTTGCCCATCGATTACTTTTTTCTTTCGTTTTAAGATTTTAGATTATACGCAAAATTTCTAAAGCCTAGCTTGATTTTACGAGCTTTGCCGCGGCTGAGATTTTGTTCAAATTTGACAAATTTTACTCTCGTCAAAAGGTAGCTGTAAATTTGACTGGATTCGGCCGAGACCCGCACCTTGAAAATGCTAGTAAATTACGCAAATCGCTCTTAAATTTTAACCTAAAATTTGACGCAACAAAACTAGCGACTTCTCACGCAAACTCCCTATCTATCACGATGAAAATTTTATATCCCGGAAAGCTTAGCGATATCTCGCGCTCTATCTCGGCACGCAAACGGCTTAGATTTTTCTCGGCAAAATCGACCACCACGTCAAACCTCACGCTCTTTTTCTTAGTATCTATAAAAAATGCGTGAAATCCGCGCACGCTGCTAAACTCCGAGAGCAAATTTGCCACGCAGGCGCGGCTTTGCTCCTGCCCCAAATTTACGCTATAAACGCCGAAAACCAGATAAATCCTGTAAATTTTATAAATCTCGATCTGAAGCTCGTTTAGCCTCTGCGAAACCTCGCTAAGGGGCAAATGCTCGTCTATCTCGACGTTTACCGAGCCGACGTATCGCTGCGCGCCGTAGTTGTGAAGGATCAAATCGTATGCGCCGCGCACGATATCGCAGCGATTTACGGCGGCGTAAATTTCGTCGCTGATCTCCTTTTCGACGCGCTGGCCGATGATTTTATCGAAGGTTTCTTTTATCAAAAGCACGCCGTTTACGATAATAAAAAACGACGCCAAAGCGCCCGCGTAGCCGTCTATCTGGATGTCGGCGAAGTATGACAGCGCAGCAGAGACGAGGATTACGCACGATATGATCGCATCACCCAGAGCCTCCTGCGAGGCAGCTCTAAGCGAGATAGATTTGGTCTGTTTGCCGATCTTTTTGTAGTAAAATCCGAGCGCAAATTTGACAAATATCGCGCAGAACAAAAATGCTAAAAACGGCATCGTAAAGCTGGTGGGCTAAGGTGCAAAAATATTTTCGACCGAAGTTTTTAGAAACTGAAATCCCAGCATCAGCACGATGACCGAGACTATAAGACCGCCGATATACTCGGTCCTGCCGTAGCCGTAGGGGTGGTCTTCGTCGGGCATCTTGCTAGCTAGCTTTGAGCCAAATATCGTGATGATACTTGAGCCTGCATCGCTAAGGTTATTTACGGCGTCTGATATCAGTGCGACCGAGTTTGAGACCATAGCGATAAAAATTTTCGCTCCGGCTAAGATAAAATTCGTAACGATACCGACAAGCGCGGTTTTTATTATCGTTTTTTCGCGCTTGCCGTCTTTAAAATCCATCATTTTGAGATTCCTTTTCATTTTTGGCGTATTATACCGCTTCTTGACATCAAAGCCAAAATTTTATAAAATGCGACTTTCAAAACTTCTTTTGAAACTTAAATTTATCTACAAAATTATTCCGTAATTTTAAAGAGGACACAATGGAAAATAACGCGACCCAGCCTGCAAATTCTGCGCAGGAAAGTCAAAAAACCACAAAAAAACACCAAAACTCGCGCACTCACATCCCTGTCGATGGACACAAAATCGAAGAGCTAAGAACCCTTAGCCTAGAGGAACTCATCGCTATCGCAAATAGCGTAGGTGTCGAGAATCCGCGCGAATTTCGCAGACAAGATTTGATATTTGAGATCCTAAAAACCCAAACAAAACAAGGCGGATTTATACTTTTCACGGGCATTTTAGAGATCACGAGCGAGGGCTACGGCTTTTTGCGCTCGGTAGACGCAAACCTCAGCGACAGCTCAAACGACGCCTACGTCTCAAACTCTCAAATTCGCAAATTTGCCCTGCGCGTGGGCGACATCGTGACGGGTCAAGTACGCGAACCCAAAGATCAGGAAAAATACTACGCCCTGCTAAAAATCGAGGCGCTAAACTATATGCCGCTAATCGAGGCCAAGGAGCGCCCGCTATTTGACAACTTAACCCCGCTTTTCCCGACGGAAAAACTTCGCCTCGAGTATGATCCGATGAAGCTAACGGGCCGCGTGCTAGATCTCTTTACGCCTCTTGGCAAGGGTCAGCGCGGCCTCATCGTCGCCCCTCCAAGAAGCGGTAAAACCGAGCTCATGAAAGAGCTAGCCCACGGCATCGCGCGCAACCACCCCGAGTCGCATCTCATGGTACTGCTCGTAGACGAGCGTCCAGAAGAGGTCACAGACATGCAGCGCTGCGTAAAGGGCGAGGTATTTAGCTCGACGTTTGACCTTCCTGCGATGAACCACGTGCGCGTCGCCGAGCTCGTCATCGAAAAGGCCAAACGCCTCGTAGAAATGGGCAAGGACGTCATCATCCTGCTTGATAGCATCACCCGCCTAGCGCGCGCTTACAACACCGTAACTCCGCCAAGCGGCAAGGTG
>CALISV010000027.1 GCA_938041615.1 uncultured Campylobacter sp.
CTTCATCTTTATAAATTCCGTCGCTTAATATCAAATTTACATCTTCATCAAGCTTTAAATTTATATCTTCGCCGCATCGGTCGCAGTTATAGGCTATCTCGCCTACGATTTTTCCTTTACAGCTAACTAAATTTTGGTTTATTTTTTTGAGCTCGCCATTAAAATTTACTCCGTCCGAGTTTAGCTCGAACGGCATTTGATTATTTGTGATTTTGGCGAAAGATATTTTCAAAATTTAACCCAAATTTAGCAAATTTCTCTTGTCGCAAAGAAAAACGCAATCTCGTTTTTGGCATTTTCTAGGCTGTCGCTGCCATGAACGGCATTTGCGTCGATACTCTCGGCAAAGTCGGCTCTAATTGTGCCGGGCTTTGCTTCTTTTGGGTTTGTCGCACCCATTAGATCGCGGTTTTTAGCTACTGCATCGTCGCCTTCAAGCACCATAACTACGACCGGTCCGCTCACCATAAAATCAACCAAATCGTTAAAGAAAGGTCTGTCTTTGTGAACTGCGTAGAAAGCTTTTGCGTCGCATTTGCTTAGTTTGACTTTTTTCATAGCGGCGATTCTTAGTCCGTTACTTTCGAATCTATCCACGATTTTTCCGATAACGCCCTTTTTTACGGCATCAGGCTTAATAATAGAAAGCGTTTGCTGCATAAAATTTCCTTTTTGTGGTTTTTATAAGGCGGTGATTATATCAAAAAAAAATTAAATTTCAAAATAAGCCCCGCAAAAGGGCTTAGGTGCGGAGTTTACGAGATGACGGCCATAGCGCCCGTTCTCATATCTGCGGTTATCTCGGCGCGAGAAGGCTGTCCTGCATAAGGAGCGTCCCAAACGATGCAACCGTCGGTCGGACAGGCTGAAGCGCATGCAGGCTCGTCGTTAAATCCTACGCACTCGACGCATTTATCGGCATAAACGTAGTATGCGTCCTCGCCGGTCGGGTTATCCGCGTCGTCTACGATAGCGTTTGTCGGGCACTCGTCGATGCAAGAGCCGCAGCTTATGCAGATGTCTATTATTTTTACTGCCATTTTTTATCCTTTTTGGTCAAAATTTTCGCAAGAATATCAAAAACTAAGTAAATTTGATATTAAATTTTTGTGTTAAATTTTGAAACGAAAACGTAAAATTTTTAGCTCTTTTTAATTTTTAGATGATATAATTTCGCTACAAATAAAAATTATTAAGGAGAAAAAATGTTAGTAACAAAAAAAGCACCTGATTTTACAGCTGCAGCAGTTTTAGGAAGCAATCAAATCGTGAACGATTTCAACCTATATAAAAATATCGGCGAGAAGGGCGCAGTAGTATTTTTCTACCCTATGGACTTTACTTTCGTTTGCCCTAGCGAGATCATCGCGTTCGATAAAAGATACGACGAATTTAAAGCTCGCGGTATCGAAGTTATCGGTGTTTCGACAGATAACCAATTCTCTCACTTTGCGTGGAAAGAAACTCCTGTAAATAAAGGCGGCATCGGCCAAGTTCGCTTCCCGCTAGTAGCCGATATGACGAAGTCTATCGCTCGCGGTTTTGACGTACTTTTAGAGGATGCGGGAGTCGCGCTTCGCGGTAGCTTCTTGCTTGATAAAGACGGCACCGTTCGCCATGCGGTTATCAACGACCTTCCGCTTGGAAGAAACATCGACGAGATGATAAGAATGGTCGATACGATGCTATTTACTAACGAGCACGGAGAGGTTTGCCCTGCAGGTTGGAACAAAGGCGATAAAGGTATGAAAGCCGATACCGCAGGCGTCGCAGACTACCTATCTCACAACGCAGACAAACTATAATCATCCAAATTTAAGGGCGAGCTCTCGCCCTTTTCTTCCCTCTTTTTACTCACTTCACAAAATTTTTAACGAAATACGCAAAAAATTTAAACTAAAAACAAAATAAATTTACTATAATATAGCAATTTTCTAAAATTTTGGAAGGAAAATCTATAAATGATTACCACGGATAACGGCGATTCTATGATCTTAGAAGGCGCTATTAGCGTATTTTCAAGGGCTTTAAAAGACAACCACCAGATTCATTTTTTAAATTTATACAATGGCGTAAAGGTCGAGTGTCAAGGCAACGTGATAGCCGTCGAGGATGAGACTGTGGTTTGCAAGGTAACGCTAGAGCAGATTTTGGCCATGAAAGAGGAAAAAAACGCCTACATCGTGCGCGATGAGTATTTTGCCGAAAATTTAAGAGCCGATATCGCGGGTTTTGATTTGTCGAATTTGACCGTGACGCTTAGAGATTTTATCTACATGCACAACCTACATGCAAATTTGCGAAAATATCAGCGCGTCTATCCAAACCGCTATACCAAGGTCTCTCTTGCTCAAAACGGCAGCGCAGTGCAGGGGAATTTATACGATATCTCCGAGGGCGGGCTCGGCGTCGTTAGTGCTGATGACGGAGAGTTTAGGGACGGCGAGCAGGTAAACGCTAAATTTGAGCTCGGGCTTTCCGACTGCGAAAGCGGATCTTGCGAAAAAGTGGACGTCGACATCGATCTAAAGCTAGTTACGGCGCTAAAATATAAAGGCGCCATGAGATACTGCTGCCAAGTGATGAACAAGCAAAACGCGCATCAAAATATCGTAAAATTTACCGACAAGCGCGTAAAAGAAACCCTCGAAGAGCTCAAAGAGCAGCTAAAAACTTACCAATAAATTTAACGCAAAATTAGAAGGCGAGCCGCGCGCTTGCCTTTTTTAAATTTACCCGTCTCGCTTTCAAAATTTATCCCGTAGCTTCACCCGAAATTTAATCAAAAATCAGTAAAATAGCCCAAAATCTACAAGGAAATTTCATGAAAACCATTCAAGAAAATTTAAAGCTATTTTACGTCGGCCTCAAAGACAAAGAGCCGTTTTTTTACAAAAACAAAGACCTCACGACGCACGCAGCCATCATCGGCATGACCGGTAGCGGTAAAACAGGTCTTGGTATCGGCATCCTAGAAGAAGCTTGTATCGACAACATCCCGACCTTTATCATCGATCCAAAGGGCGATATGGCAAACCTTGCCTTGGCGTTTCCACAGATGCGCGCGCAGGATTTTGTGCCCTACGTCGATGAAAACGAAGCGCAAAACAAAGGCATGAGCGCGGATGAGTTTGCCGCTAGCGAAGCGCAGACATGGGCAAAAGGCATCGAGGGTTCGTTTCAAAGCCTAGAGCGCGTGGGACTTTTTAAAGATAGCGCCGAGCTAAAAATTTATACGCCAAAGAGCAGTAGCGGCGTCGGCGTGGCGCTGCTGGGCGATTTTGCGCGTCCGAATTTAGATGCAGGCAGCGAGGAGTTTAGCGAGTACGTAGGCTCTCTGGCTAGCTCCGTGCTCTCGCTCGTTGGCATAGAAAACGACGTAAACTCAAAAGAACACCTGCTCATCTCAAACATTTTTATCGATAAATTTGGCCAGGGTGCGGACGTGAGCCTAGAGGAGCTCATCGGCTTTATCGCGACGCCTCCGTTTGCCAAGATCGGCGTATTTGACGTGGAGAAATTTTATCCGAGCTCCGAGCGTATGAAGCTAGCGGTTAAGATCAACACGCTGCTGGCAAGCCCTGATTTTCGCGCGTGGCTGAGCGGCGAGCGACTCGATATCTCAAAAATGCTTTTTAACGCAAACGGCAAGGCAAAGTGCAATATCTTTACCATCTCGCACCTAAAAGACAGCGAGAGGATGTTTTTCGTGACGCTGCTGCTAAATGAAATCATCGCGTGGATGCGCAAAACCGAGGGTACAAGCTCGCTTCGCGCGGTGCTTTATATGGACGAGATTTTCGGATTTTTCCCGCCAAACGGCAACCCGCCGTCTAAAACCCCGATGCTAACTCTACTCAAGCAAGCCCGCGCGCACGGCCTTGGCGTGATACTAAGCACCCAAAACCCGGTCGATCTAGACTATAAAGGCCTTAGCAACATCGGCACTTGGTTTATCGGGCGCTTGCAAACCGCGCAGGATAAGGCACGCGTGATCGACGGTATGACGGGGCTTGCGGGCTCTGCGATGGATAAAGGCGAGATAGAAAATCTCATCTCAAATTTGCAAAAGCGCAATTTTCTACTAAAAAACATCCACGAGGACGGGCTGTCCGTCATCTCGACGCGCTGGGCTCTGAGCTACCTAAAAGGACCGCTTAGTCGCGAGCAGATTTCAAATTTGATGAAAGAGCAAAAGAGCGGGTCAAATTTGAGCGGATCAAGCCCGGCAAAAAGCTCAAATTTTGCCGCCAAGCCGGTGCTGTCGCCGGACATCGCTCAGCTTTACGCAGCAAGCTCAAATTTACACGAGGGCGGCGAACTGGAGGGATATCTTTACGGCGAAGCCAAAGTGCGATTTTACGATGCTAAAAAGGGGCTTGACGAGGTTCGCGAGGTAAATTTCACGCTAAGGCTGGATGAAGCTCAAAAAAGCGCCGACTGGAGCGAAGCTAGCGAAAATATGCATTTTACCGCAGTTTCGGAGCCAAATTTTAAACTCTCGTACGCGCCGCTGCCGGGCTTTGTCGCGGGAGCTAAAAATTTCAAAGAGCTAACCAAAAATTTCAAAGAATTTATCTATAGAAACTACAAACTTAGGCTCTTTAGCGCGCTAAATTTAAGCTCGGCGCCGGGTGAGAGCAGGGAGGAGTTTTACGTGCGTTTGGCCGATAAATGCAACGAAATTTTAGAGGCGCAAACGGCCAAGCTCACGGCAGAATTCGACAAACAAAAAGCGCGCCTAGAGGAGAAACTAAACCGCTCGGTAGCAAAGCTAGAAAAAGAGCAGCGAGACTTTAAAAGCAAGGGGATCGAGACGGCGATCTCGGTTGGAGCGAGCATTTTGGGCGCGATTTTTGGCAAAGGGCTGCTAAGTAGCGGCAACATCGGCAAGGTTGCGACGTCTGCGCGCTCGGCAAACAGCGTGTTAAAAGAGCGTAGCGACGTCAAACTAAGCGAGCAAGAAGTCGCCCAGCTAAACGCGCAGATCGAGGAGCTGATGGCGAAATTTGAAGAAGACGCGAGTGCGCTAAAAGCCAAAAACGACGTGCAAAACGTGGAGGTGACGGAGGTGGAGGTTGGTCCAAAGAGTAGCGATATATACGACGAAAAGGTCTATCTTCTTTGGAAGTAAAATTAGTGGCTTGTCTTTTTGGTTTATACTTCGTTGGATTTAAATTTTACTCGGTCA
>CALISV010000028.1 GCA_938041615.1 uncultured Campylobacter sp.
TAAATTTAAAAAGCCGCCGGGTCCCAAATTTGCAAATTTGAAAGACCGGGCGGCGTCAAATTTAGCCTATTTTAGGCTATCTCTTTAGACTATTTACGATCGAGAGCATATCGTCGCTCGTCGTGATCGCCTTTGAGTTTGCTTCGTACGCGCGCTGACCGGTGATGAGGTCGGTCATCTCCTCAACCAGCTGAACGTTACTCATCTCGACGAACCCCTGCCTGATCGTACCCAGACCGTCAAGACCCGCCGTACCGACTACGACCTCGCCGCTAGAACCGGTCGGCAGATAGAGGTTGTCGCCCATAGAGTGCAGGCCTGCTGGGTTTATGAAGTTTGCTAGCTCGATGCGGCCCACCTGCGTCATCTCGGTGTTGCCAGGCTGGAGCACTGAGACGGTGCCATCGGTGCCGACTGAAACCTGCGTGGCATCGGCCGGGATAGTCATCTGAGGCTGGAGCACGTAGCCGTCGGAGTTTACGATCGTGCCTTCGCTATCTAGCTTAAAGGCGCCGTTTCTAGTATACGCCGTCGTGCCGTCTGGAAGCTGCACCTGGAAAAAGCCGTTACCAGCGATAACCATATCTAGATTGTTGCTCGTTTCTTTAAAATAACCTTGCGAAAATATCTTCGTTATCGCCGTCGGACGCGCGCCTAGACCCACCTCTATACCGGTCGGGCTTTTTGTCGTGGCGCTGGTTGCCGTACCCGCATACTCCATGACCTGATACATCAGATCGGCAAACTCGGCGCGGTTTTTCTTGTAGCCGATGGTGTTTACGTTTGCGATGTTGTGCGACGTAACGTCGATCTGGGTTTGCTGGGCGATCATGCCGGTGGCGGCGGAGTAAATAGACCTCATCATTTTAGTGTTTTCCTTTCTTAGCGCGTTGTATCTTGAGCGTATACTTCGTTGGTTTTTCCTCGGCTTCGGTTACGTATCGCATATACGCGCCCTCGCCTCGCAAAAAACCGCCTAGTCTCCATCTCAAGCTACTGCCGCTTATCTTTATGCATCTAATAAGCAGCTCATCGTTTTTTACCATTGCAAAATATATTCCAAATTTGCAGTCTTAAATTTTACGCTTTTGCACAAAAGTGTCGTCACCCGTTTTTTATGTCGGGCGAGTGTCTAAATTTTACAAATTCGGCGCGATTTCTGGCATTTCTTAACTGTTCAGCAAAAGGCGTTCCAAATTTGCAAATTTGGGAAAAACTGAAAATATTTTGGCGGAAGTATTTTGAATTTATATTAGCGGCAGGGTTTTAATGCATAGCGATTTATGTTTATTAAAATTTAAAAATCTTAGCGGAAATATCTTTGAGCGGATTTGCGAGTTGTGCAAATTTTTACAAACGAGACTAGGCATGTAGCCTGTCGCCGCGAGTAAAAATTAAATCTCTCGCAAATACGTCAAAGAGATAACGCTAAATTTAGACTTTCGTGTTAGCAAGCTTACTTATAGCTTCCTGATTTAGATCGTCCATATGCGACGTCATCACCTTTTGATACATCTCGACAAAACGCTGCGTCTCGATGAGTCCGACCATCTCAGTTACGGCGTTTACGTTGGAGATTTGAGTGTATTTCCACGCGACCGCGTCTATCTCGCCGCCCACGTCTTCAAGCTCCTTTAAATTTGGCAAAACATAGAGATTGTCGCCCTCTTTGGTTAAATTTCGTATCTCTTTTGGCTGCGCAATATAAAGTCTAGCTAGTGGTTCCTCGTTTGAGTAGAGATTGCCGTTTTTATCCGCAGAAAAGCGCTCTCCCTGCGGGATTTGGATACCTTGAAAATTGTTCGTAAAATAATCGCTCGGCAGTACTTTATAGCCCTCTTTTGTTACCAAAAATCCGTCCTCGTCGAGGTTAAACGAGCCGTTTTTGGTTAGGCGCACGTCACCTGGCTTTACTTCGACCAGGAAAAACATATCCTCGCGCTTCATCGCAAAGTCAAGGTCGTTGTTTGAAAATTTAAGCCCGCCCTGGCTAAAATCCACGTATTGCTCAGAGATTTGCGGCACCCTGTCGATAGTTCTGTTTAGAAATTTCGCCGCATCTTTGGTGTGATTTTCTATCGGTAACTCGTCGCGATACTCCTTAAAAATCCTCTCAAAATCACCCACTACGACGTCGTCGCGCTTAAAACCGATCGTGTTTATGTTCGCTAGGTTGTTTGCGATGACGTCTAGGCGGTTAAACTGCGTCACCATGGCGCCGGTTGCTTGGTAGTAGCCGTTGTTCATTTACTTTTCCTTATTTTGGCGACTCGTCTTTTTTGCTACGCTTTGCTTGCAACTTTCAGACGAGCACATTTTTCTGATTAGATCAGCAACTTCCGTTCCAACTCAAATTTAATAAAATTTTCAGCAAATTTAGCCTATGTAAAAATGCCCGAATAATCGTATTTTTATTAATATTTAAAGAAGTTTGGGTATAATCCTCGTTTTCTACAAAAAGAAGGAATCCCGAATGAGTACCGCAAAAAAAGAGGCATTGTCGCTTATAGAAGAGCTTTTCAAAGAAAATGCCAAAGGCTATATCACTTACGAAAAACTAGTTAAATTTCTAGACAAAGCGCCGACGGCAGCGATAGCAAAAAAGATAGAGTCGCTGGCGAAAGAAAATAAAGTCCAGCTCATCACCTCAGCTGAAATCGCAAAAATGCGCAACATTGAAGATGCTAAAAAGCGCCGCGAGGAGCTAGCAAAACTAGCCGACGACAATCTAGAGGAAGAATTTGACCTAGCCAGCGAAACCGATCTGCTCGAGTGGTCGCGCTCGGATAGTCCCGTGCGTATGTACCTACGCGAAATGGGTCAAATCGCACTACTAACCAAAGAGGAAGAAGTAGAAATCAGTAAAAAAATCGAGCTTGGCGAAGATATCATTATCGACGCATTTTGTTCGGTGCCATTTTTGATCGATTTCATACTTGACTATAAAGAGCCACTCATAAACCGCGAACGCCGCGTAAAAGAGCTTTTTAGAAGCTTTGACGACGAAGGTGAGGAAGGTAGCGAAGAGGTCGAAGAAGAGGAAGAAAACGAAGAAGTCGAGGATGATGTCGAGGAAGGCGAAGAGAAAGAAGCCAAGCCAAAAAAACACAATAAAAAAGACG
>CALISV010000029.1 GCA_938041615.1 uncultured Campylobacter sp.
GGCGTATAAATTTAAGTTCAAAATTCGCCTTTTATTTTATCGCGGTGATATATTTATTGGACGCCACTTTACCGACCGGAGGCTGGGTATCTTGACCCCATATATAGTAGCTTAGCAACTGTTTTGAATAGTCGTCGTTTAAATTTAGATTAAATACAGCCATTGTTTATCCTTTGCGTTAAATTTTATTTTTTGATTTGAAATTTACTTGGTAAATTTCAAATGATTAGGCTTTTCAACCGCCTTTAAACAAGTCCTCTCTTACCAGGCGATCCGCTATTTCTTCGGCATTGTTTTTATAAATTTTAAAATCGCTATTGCCACATGTGTCGATTTTAAAGTCATCTTCGCTATATGATCTGGTTTGAATCTCTCTTTCATAATATTGCCTTCTATCCAATAGGTCTTTGGGGGTATATCCTTCAGGAACTCTAACCAAAATAGCACTGAATTTAAAATCATCATAAAGAATAAAGCTTTTATCAAGATATAAAAGATATTTATTTAATCCTTTGTATTCAATTACTGGCATATCAAAGCCCGCAAAGCCCTCCGCTAAATTTATCTTTAGCCTTTCTGCTATATTTACGGGTTTCATTTGAAATTTCTCGACAAAAATATTTCTATACAGCAGCCAAGCGTCTTGATTTTTACGTTTTTCTATCTCATACTCTTTGGATAAAACTTCCAACCAATCATCGTTATTAAATTTATCCGTCTCATAAAAGCCTACTTTAACGGCAAATTCTCCATTGCCGTAGTTGCAAGCTTCATTGTCATATACATAATAGCATCTGTCTGTAATAGCGGCATAAAACAATACGGATCTGTCTAAGGTATCTAAAATTCCGCGCTTAAAGCGCTCCTCTTTAGACAAAATTCTATCCTCTTTTAGGCAATAGCCCTGCTTGTATTTGTTGTAATCGGGGAGAGAAACGACGGCGAAACCTCGCGAAGTGGAGTAATCGGGCACGATGCGGATAAATGCGGCGCAGAGTATCGCCGTAAAAAGCACTACCGACCAAACTATCTTTTTAAGTTTGCTACCGAAGAGTTTTTGTTTTAAATTTAAGTTCAAAATTTGCCTTGTTGTTTTATTTTCATTATGATTATATTGTGATTAAACTTAGGTGTTTATAAGCGGGTATCGCTGTTTTAAAATTTAATTTTGCAAGGGTCTTTTGCAGAGTTTAGACGATAGGCAAATTTGACGACCTAGCCGCCAAATTTGCCTATCATAGCGTAAATTTAAGCTTCCTCCGCCTCGCCTAAATTTCCCTCGCCGGCAACCAGCTGGGCCGCTAGCTTTTTGCTTGATTTAAAGTCCACTTTACCGGTTCCTAGTACAGGTACGGCTTCGACTTTGTAAATCTTTGAAGGCTGCATGATAGAAGGTATCGCTGAAGCCCTGATGCGCGCGGCCACGTCCTCCTCGCTCATCTCGCCGCTAAAGAGCATAACGACTTGCTCGCCCTTTTTCTCGTCGGCGACGTTGGTGCAGACAAAGGTAACCTCATCGCCTAGCACGCCTGAAATTTGAGCCTCGAGCGCGCCTAGGCTTATCATCTCGCCGCCGATTTTAGCAAAGCGAGATAGTCTATCCGTGATCGTTAGGAAGCCCGCCTCGTCCAAAAAGCCGATGTCGCCGCTGTTATAGTAGCGCACGCCGTCTAGCTCGACGATTGCTTCTTTCGTGCGCTCCTCGTCCTCGTAGTAGCCCTTCATCACCTGATGGCCGCCGATTAGGATGAGGCCGGCTTGTCCGTTTTCTAGCTTTGCTAGACTTGTAGGATCGCAGATTCTTATTATCGTGCCCGCAGTCGGTAGCCCCACGCTGCCCTCTTTTGAAAAAACAAGCTCTTTAAAAAACTCGGGCTCTAGCACGTTTGCGGTATTTACGCTGACAACGGGCGAGGTCTCGGTAGTGCCGTAGCCTTCGTAAATTTCGACGCCGAATTTCATCTTAAACTCGCGCTTTACCACCGCATTTAATTTTTCCGCACCCGCTATCGCGTAGCGGATCGTAGAAAACATCAGCGGATTTAGCTTTTTGTTTTTGGTATAGAGCCTAAAAAACGTCGACGTGCCAAACATTATCGTCGCGTGGTATTTGGCTACCATCTTGCCCACGGCAAAGGCATCTGTTGGGTCAGGCACGTGAGCGGAGGCGATACCTTCGCTAAGCGGGAAAAATGTCGCCGCAGTAAGCCCAAATGAGTGAAATATCGGTAGCGACGCTAAGATAACGTCGTTGCCGTCCGTGTTTACGATCTCTGAAATTTGCTTGATGTTAGCCATTATGTTTTTATGCGTTAGCACGATGCCCTTTGGCGTGCCTTCGCTGCCGCTGCTAAAGAGTATCGTCGCATCGTCGTCGATGCGAACGTCGCGAAAATAAATAAGCTCAAGCAGCCAGCGCGGCATCAAAATCGCCTTTAGCATCGCGCAAATTTTATCAGCCTTGCTTATGCCTTGCGCGACGTCTTCGAGATAGATTAGTCTACCTTTTAGAGATTCTTCCAGCTCAAAGCCGCGAGCCTTTAGCTTGGTAATGAACTGGCGCGACGTGATTATGCTTCTTAGCCCCGCTTTGTCCGCGCAGCCGATCAAATTTTGCTCGCTAAGCGTGTAGTTTAGATTTACGCTTATCTTGCCTCTGATAAATAGCATCAAATTTATAATGCTGCCCATCACCGAGGAAGGCAGTATCACGCCGACGTTTCGCTCTTTTAAAAACGAGAATTTAAATTTAGACAAAAACACGAGCACGGTCGCGATAACCTTGAGATTGTTTAGATCAGCGCCCGTGCTATCTACCATCGAGCGTTTAAACAGATTTGCTTTAGCGTGTTTTAGCCAGCTAAACTGCATAGGCTCTAGAGTTTTTAGATACTCGGCCCAGCTAAAAAACGACAGCTCGACGACCTTTTCGCGCACTTGCGGCGCTTTGGTTTCAGGCGCTAGAGGCGCGCCGAAGCTCACCCTGATAGCGCGCTTGCCGTCTATTTTGCGGCTGATTTTTTGGTAGTATTTTTGAGCGCGCGAGAAGCTCGAACCCCAAAGGCCGCGCAGATAAAACGGCACGATGACGGAGTTCGTATCGCTTGCGGCTATCTCGTAACCGTGCGCAAACTCGTCTATCTGGCCGTTATAGCTGATGTGACCCTCAGGAAACAGTGCCACCACGTCGCCCGCATCCAGGCACTCGCGGATCTTTTCTAGCGCGCTTTTGCTAGCGCCCGCGCCTATCGGGATCACGTCAAATAAATTTAACAGCCATTTTAGGTACCAAATTTCATAAAAGCTCTTATGCATCGCAAATCTGATCGGGCGCGGAGAGGCCATCTGCAGCACCGCCCAGTCTATCCAGCTCATGTGGTTGCCAAGTAGCAACACGCCGCCTTTTTGCGGGATATTTTCGACGCCGTCGACGTTGATGGTATAACCTATCCTAAAAAACGGCATGATAAGCAAACGAGCAAAAAGATGCGGCAGGTACTTTATCGCTACCAGCGCGCAGATAAGCACGCTAAAAGAAGTAATGACGAAAATTTCGGGCGTACTAACGGCAAATATGCTAAACGCCATCGCAAGCAGCAAAAACGCCGCCATAAAGATGTTTTGGATAAAGTTACTGCCCGCTAGCGTGCGGCCCATCTGCTCTTCAGAGGTAAAAAACTGGATATTTGCGTTTAGCGGCACGATGAAAATGCCGCCGCTAAAACCGAACAAAAAGGACGCCAGCGTCATAAACGCAGCACTTGAACCCTGCGCAAACATAAGTAGCGAAACAAAAAGCCCAAGCGCCCCAAAAGGCACGATACCCATCTCGATGTGATTTTTTGAGTAGCTGCCAGCTAGCGCCGAGCCTGCGACCAGGCCGATAGTGCTAACGGCTAAAATCGCCTGCACGATCATGACGTTATTATCCGCGCTCATAGCCTTGTAGTGAGCGGGGAAAACGGCGATAACCAGCTGCGCCACCGCCCAGAAAACCGAAAGTCCCAGCGTACATAAAAAGGCGTTTTTGTTGTTAAAGATGTGCTTAGTGTTTTCTTTTAGGTAGCCTAGTTTAAAGTACTTTTTCGCGTCAAATTTAAGTTCCGCATCGGTTGCTTCAAAAAACGGAATCTTAAACGTAAAAATAGTCTCGGCTACCGAGCAAACGAAAAGTATCGCGCCGATAAACCAGACCGATTTTATCATCTCGCCCGCGTCCGTACTAGTAGCGGCGTAGCTCTCAAAAATCGCCGAAAAAACAAACGAACCAAGCAAAATCGCCACGATAGTAAAGGCCTGCACGATACCGTTTGCAGCGCCTAGCTTCTCGCCGCCCACGATTTTTTTGATGAGGCCGTATTTAGCGGGGCTATACACCGCGCTTTGCACCGCTAGCAGCAGCGTCGTGCCAAACGCCACGTAAAACCAGCCGCAAAGGTAGCTTATAGTGATAAAAAGCGTGAGTAAAATTTCGCTCGCCGCCGCGTATCTAGTGATGCGGGTACGCGAAAATTTGTCGTTTAAAAAGCCCGAAACGCTAAAAAGCATGATGTAGGGCAGCAAGATCAGCAAATTTACGAGCGAGGTCAGGATAATCTGTAAATTTTCATCCTCGATGCTCTTAAAAAGTATGTTTTGGATCGTGATCTTGTGGCCAAGATCCACGACCGCGTTGATAAACATAACGACCAAAAAGGGCAAAAAGCCCCTAACCGAAAAAACGCCTTTCATTTGTTCTCCTTTTTGTAGGCATCGAAGGTGTGAAAATTTAAGATGTAGGGTTTTAGGATCAAGATATTGTCGAAAACAAGCTTTAAAGCCGCGTTTTTATCCTTTGCTTTCGCGTAAATTTCGCGCGCACACTCGGCTTCGATTTTGGCCATTTGTTTGGCTAAATTTATATAAGTCCGTAAAATTTCCCGCCCGTGCTCGCTCTTTTGGGTCTCTAGCACGATTTGTAGGATCTCGACCTCTTTTTCGGTTAGCTTGCCACCTCGCATAAAGATAAATCCCTCCTTTATAAATTTATCAAGCTCGGCCTGGCTGATACCCAGCCTCTCGCAAGCCTCGCTAGCGCTTAGCGTCTGGGCGAAATTTGACCCCATAAAGGTATCTAGCGAATCAAAAAGCGCCTCGTAGCAGCGCTTAAAACTAAAGCCCTTTTGCTGCGTGAGCGCCTTGACCTCCTTTAGGCTTAGGTGGAAGTTGCTCTGGACGTATTTGATGAAATTTAGCATCAAAAGCGTGTCCTCGCCGTACTGATGGACGTTATCTTTTACCTTCACGGGCTCTGGCAAAAGTCCTTCTTTGACGTAAAAGAGTATCGTTGATTTGGGCGTTTGCGATAGTTCGCAAAGCTCGCTCATCTTGTAGCTCATCTCTTTCCTTTCGTTAAATTTGACGAAATCTTACGCAAATTTAGCTTAGAAAATCATAAAGCGTAAAGCACCACTTGACACTTTTTAAAATTTAGGCTATGATTTCGACAAATTTTAAAAAGGAGAAACGATGTTTCGAGATGGTTTTTATAGCGCAGGCGAGGGTTTGGAGGCTTTGGGCTTTTGCTCAAATTTGAGAGGCGGAAAAACAGCGGCAAATTTGACGCCAAACTCGGCCCGCGCAAATGCCGCAAGCTTTGGCTTAAATTTGACTCATAAAACGGAGACAAATTTAACTCGCGCAAATTTAACCGAGCAAAACGCGCTGGTAAATTTAAGCTCAAATCTAAGAGCGAGCAAGACGGCCGCGCTAAAAACGCTCGGGTTTTGCCAAAACGCGAGTCAAATTTACGCCAAAGATAAATTTGCCGAAACGAGCGTAAATTTAACCACAAACGAAGCAAATTCGGGCTGGTTTTCAAGGGATAAATTTAACGAAATCGCCGTGCGGGAGAGCGAACTTAGCGGCTTGCAAAACGCAAATTTAACGCAGATAAAAACCGTCGATATCCACTCGCATTTGCTTAGCGCGGACGTGAAATTCGACCGATTTTACGACAAGCTAGCGCTTGCGTTTTTCGCCAAAAAATTTGATATAAACAGGAGCGAGCTTATAAAAAACGGTTTTGAAGGCTACAAAAGCAACTTCGCGCGGCTGATTAAAAGCTCGAATTTCGTCCAAAAGTCCGTGGTTTTCGGCGTCGATGCGAAATTTGACGAGAGCGGAAACCTCGTACACAAGGACAAAACCGTCTGCGCCTCAAACGAGGATGTTTTTGCCTTTTACGAGCAAAATCCAAACGAGGTCGTGCCGTTTTTTAGCGTAAATCCAAACCGCAAAGACGCGCTAAATTTGATCGAAAAGTACCACAAAATGGGCTTTAAAGGCGGCAAGCTGCTGCACTCGTACTGGGAGACGGATCTAAACGACAAGCGATATGAGCCATATTTTAGGCTGCTTAGCGAGCTTGGGCTGCCGCTGGTGATCCACGTGGGCGACGAAAACTCGCTGGCGTCAAACAAGGCGCTTGAGAGCATCGAGCAGCTAAAATCCCCGCTAAATCTGGGCTGCCGCATCGTCTGCGCTCACATGGGCGCCTCAAGCGACGGCGTTTTGTCCATGTTTTCGCGCGATCCGGAGAAACTAGGCGCCAACTACTTCACGCTACTTCGTTGGCTGCGCGAATTTGACGGGCTTTACGCCGACGTTTCGGCGCTGCTTTGCATAAACAAGGCCCGCATCCTGCCGCACCTAAAAACCCAAACGCAAATCCACGACAAAATCCTTTTTGGCACCGATTTTCCCGTGCCTTTTAGCGTGATTTTAAGCAGCTACGACCTGCCGATGCGAGACCGCCTCGCGCTAAACCGCATCCAAAATCCGCTCGATCGCTACGTGCGCGCGATGAGTTTGTATTTTGGCGAGGATTCGCCGATTTTTAGTAACTATAAAAAGATTTTGGGAGATATTTAGGAGCAAATTTGACGATCGGCGCGCGAAATTTGACCCACAAATTTAAAAGCGAAAAATTTGCAAATTTTAGGATAGCGGCTAAAATTTAAAGCCGAAATCCTAAATTTTAAAAGCAACTTCTACGGCAACGTTAAATTTGCGCGCTTTAAGCAAAGCAAACCTGCGCAAAAACAAACTAGCTCCGTCTTTTGCGCCCTACTTTTTTCGTCCGTTTGGGATACGGCTCGTCGTCCGCGTCAAAATCCTTATCCTTAAGCATCCAATAAATCGCCGCAAAAATTACGCCAAACAACAAAAACTCCGTAAGATAGTGCGACCCGCTACCTCGCAGTATGAGAAAGCATGCGATAAGGCCGCCAAGATACGAATACGATACCTTGCCCAAAAAGTTTCCAAGCTTAGCAAAGCCCAAATTTAAAGTGGCCGAAGCCAGCACAAATACTATAATCCCATAAAACAATCCCATTATAAAAATATAGCCCGGATCGGGAACGTAGGCTTCGTCGCTTTGCTCTATATCAAATTTTATCATCTTACGCCTAAAGGCCGTGCTCTGCACGGACTCATCGTCAAAACTAGGGTCGCTGCTAAGTATTTTACCTGCTAGATCTATGCTTTGCTCGGGCGTCCTTCCCGAAAATTCGTAAAACGCGGCTATTAGCTTGCCCTTCGTACTTTCATTGATGTTTAAGTCTTCTTTTATAAATTTTAGCAAAGCCTCCCGCGCTTTTAGCCCTTCGTAGCCTCTCTCGTATAAAATAGCCTCGGCAATCTTTTGTGCGCCTGCCTTGATGCCGCCGGATACATCGCCTTTAGCGAGTTTTGGGATTATGTCCCTGCTTATGATATCTTTACTTACCTCGTCTTTTAGTACGCCGATATATCCGCTTCCAGCCTCGATATATGCTTTTTTATCGTCCGTAACTACTATCAGCAAGGCTTTTTTGCCAAATATCCCCCACTTTCCGGCTAACTGCGCACCGTACCACTCTAGCCCGTCTTTAGGGGTGCTGCTTATCGTGGCTACGATGATTTCAACCTTATCAAACCTCTCCTGAAAATGTAACATTTCATTTAACTCTTCTTTTTGGGCAGGACTTAACGCCCCGGCGCCGTCTGCTATTTTGCCGGTTAAAATCGGAAACTTCAAACGCTCATCTACCCCGGTCTTAGCGGCAAGAAGCGAAGCCGTAGTAAAAGCGTAAAACAAAATAATCAAAATGCGCTTCATATCTTTCCTTGATTTTTACGGATTTTAGTTAAATTTATATTTGCGTATTTTTGGGCTATTGGCGTAATTTAGCGGATTTAAAGCCGTTTGCTTGCTTGATTTTGGCTAAATCAGTCCCTTGCCGTTCGCTTTTTCTTTTGCGAATTTGCAAAAAGGCTAAAAGCCAAAACATTAGTTAGCCTCAAATTTATCGCAAACGGCAGCGCCGATACGACTAGGCTCGAATCGGCAAAATTTAGCAAGTCCTCCAAATTTGACGCCAAATTTAAAGCGACAATCTACCATCTACCGCTAGCTCCGCCTCCGCCAAAGCCTCCGCCCCCTCCGCTAAATCCGCCTCCCGAAGAGCTTCTGCCTCCTCCGCTAGAGCTACTACTAC
>CALISV010000030.1 GCA_938041615.1 uncultured Campylobacter sp.
GCGCGATGTCTTTTAAATTTGACGATATTGAGCTAAAGAATTTATTTAGCAAATCTTTTAGTTGCACTAGAGCCGGGTTATTAGGATCCGCCTTTATAGTTGCGCCCATATGGCCTTTTATCATGAGATTTGCGATGCCGTTCATCTCCTCGATTAGGGAGCTATCTTTTTTGATGCCGCCTATGACCTTATCGATATTTTCATTAATAGCTCGGCTCATAACGCCAAATTCATCCTTCGTGCTTACGACTAGCTTTTCAGGGGCTTTAGATGCTTCATAAGTAACAAACTTAAACGTATCGTCAAGCTTTTCTTGGATAGTTTTTATCGGGCTTAGCGATTTTTTAAGCAGCACATAGACAAATAACGAAAGCGCGATGATAAACACCGCAGCTAGTATTAGCTGAGCTTTTAAAAGCGGCAAGGTGTTGCTAGAAAAGGTATCCGCGCCGATCGCTGCGACCGCCAGCCAACCGTTTTCGCCGATGGGCAAAACCTTAGCCGTTACATTTTCGCCTTTGTAGTTGACGTATGGTATCAGGCCATTTTCGTCAAACCTTTTTGCTGCGTATTCTTCCGCTAAATATTTACTCGCAGGGACGGTTTTTCCTATATTTGAGGGATCGCTATGCATTAGTATCAGACCGTCTTTATTCATCAGATAAACATAGCCATATTCGGTCTTGCCCATATCTAAAATTTTCTTGCTTAGAGCGTCGATCTTTAGATCTATCGCCGCTACGCCCGCAAATTTACCGCCCTCGTTTACCGGCACGGCAAAGGTCATAACCAGGCTTTGACTCATAGCATCGATATAAGGCTCGGTATAAATAGCCCTATTTGCCGCTTTCGTATCCATATACCAGCCGCGTTTACGAGGGTCGTAATTATCCTTTTCAGGGGTTAACTTGTTATTTGATGATTGAAAATGACTTCCATCAGCTTCTCTACCGAAATAAATATAGTCCACGATAGAATTTGACTGATCTTTTTCTAGAACTAATGTTTTTAGTAGCTCCTCTTCGCTATGCTGCGCTTTTTGTACTTTTACGCCTAGTTTTTTTACTGTGTCGATATAGTCTTTAAAAAACGATTCCGTAACGGTATCGACGTCTTTTAAAATTTGAGCCTGATTTTGGCTAACGAGCTGAACGACCTTAT
>CALISV010000031.1 GCA_938041615.1 uncultured Campylobacter sp.
TATCTTTAAAGCCGTTTACGGTGATCGGCGCGCCTTCGTTGTTATACGCCATCACTAGCAGTAGCTCGGCCTTTGAGCCGGCCTCCAGCCCGTAGCCGTATTTTTGTCCGTGACGGACTAGGTTTTTTACAAAGCCGGGATACTGGTTTACTTTTAGCGGATAGACGGCGTTAAAGCTACCCTTGTAGCCAAATTCGTTTTTCGCACTCTCAAAGCTTTTGTAAATTTGCGAAATTTGCTTGTGTATGAGGTGAGGGAAGCGCAGCAATAGCGGGCCTCGGTAGCCTTCGCTCCTGATGCTTTTTACGATATCGATGATGGCGGGTTTTGAGCCGGTATTGACGCAAATTTTACCGTTTTCGACGATGAAGTTATTGTTTCCCCACAAATTTAAACCGTAATCATACATTTAAAATCCTTTTAAGCTCACTCTCCAGATCTGCCAAATCAATCGTTTTTTCAGCCTTTTCGCTTAGATCTTTTAGCCAAATTTTACCAGATTTTAGCTCGTCCTCTCCGACGCAAAGGCAAATCCTCGCATTTGCATTATCCGCGGCATTTAGGTGTTTTTGTAGTTTTTTTGGCTCGTAGCTCACGATGACGGGGAGGCTTTTTCTTAAATTTATCGCTATTTTATAGATAGCGTCCACGCCATCGGCATCCATCGCGCCGATATATACGCCGCTTCTTTTACTCTGGCTCTCGCGGCCGCCCAGGATTTCCATTATGCGCTCGATACCCATCGCAAAGCCAACGCCGTAGCTAGCCTTGCCACCTAGGTACTCGACCAGCCTGTCGTAGCGTCCGCCGCCCGCGACCGCGCTTTGTGCGCCGATCTCGTTTGAAACGAACTCAAACGCCGTTTTGCAGTAGTAATCAAGCCCGCGCACAAGCTTTGGATCTATCTCAAACTCCACGCCGTTGCCGCTTAAAATCTCTTGCAGCTTTTTAAACTCGCCCGCGCATTCGTCGTTTAGACTGCCGATTATCAGCGGTGCGTTTTCGTAGATTTTTTGGCAGCTTTCTACCTTGCAGTCTAGCACGCGGATAGGGTTTGTGAGTTTTCTGCGCTTGCAGTCCTCGCAAATTTGCCCCTCGTGCGCGTCTAAAAATTTAACCAGCTTTTGCCTGTATGCGCCCATACTAGCGGCGTCTCCGAGCGAATTTATAAGTAGCTTGGTTTTGATACCCAGGCGCGAGAAAATCTCGTTTATCATCAAAATAACGCTCGCATCCTCATAAACGCTAGGTTCATTGAAGCATTCGCAGCCAAACTGATGAAACTCGCGCAAACGCCCTTTTTGCGGGCGCTCATAGCGAAACATCGAACCGTGATAAAAGTACCGTCTCACGCCGCCCGCGCGGTCGAATTTAGCCTCGATAAAGGCGCGCACGACTCCGGCCGTACCCTCCGGACGCAGGCAAACGTCGTTGCCGCCTTTGTCCTCAAACTGATACATCTCCTTGCCCACGATGTCGCTACTCTCCCCGACGCTGCGGCGAAAAAGCGCCGTCTGCTCCAGGTGCGGAGCCAGCACGAACTCGTATCCGTAGTTTTTCGCGACCTCTTCGCAGATCTTGATTATCCTCTCGTAAAGTCCCGACTGTGGCGGCAAAACGTCCTTCATCCCCCTTAATGCGCTAATCATTTATAAACTCCTTTATCAAATTCGTTATTTTTTCTTCGTCCCAGGCGGCGCCTATTGTGACGTAGCGGACGCCTAGTTTTTGCAAAATTTCCTCCATCGCGTCCTGAACTTTTAGCAGATAATCAAATCCGCGAGCCTCTATGCCATCCATCTGCGCGCGCGAGTTTAGGCGCAATCTTAGCGTGCTTTCGTCCGCTTTAAAAAATACTATTTTTTGCGGAAAATTTCCTTGCAGGGCGAATTTGTTTAAATTTAAAAGCTCCTCAAAGCTAAAATTTCCGCCCGCCAGCGCGTAGGCCATGCCTGAAACAAAGCCTCTGTCGCTTAAAATCATCTTGTTCGAGTTTGGTTTTATTATTTTACCGAAATGCTCGGCTCTATCGGCCAAAAACAGCAAAATTTCAGCCCTTTTATCCAGGTCGTTTTCTTTTAGTAAAATCTCGCGCAAATTTTCGCCAAGCTTCGTGCCGCCAGGCTCTTTAGTCACGATCGCTTGCGGGTAAGCCGCCGCCAGCCGCGCTATCTGCGTGCTTTTGCCCGCGCCGTCGATACCTTCAAATAAAATATACAAATTTAGCCTTTCAAAGTTTCTAAAATTTCGCTTGGAACCAGCTTGCTGACGTCGCCGTCGTGGCTAAGAACGGAGCGCACGATCGAGCTTGAGATAAAGGCGTTTTTGAGGCTCGGCATCAGATAAACGGTCTCAAGTTCCTCCCAAAGCGTGGCGTTTGCGTAGCCGATTTGCAGCTCGTACTCAAAGTCGCTGACCGCGCGAAGCCCACGGATCACGACGTTTACGCCGCAGCTTTTAGCAAAATCAACGAGCAGGTTATCAAAGCCCACGACCTCGACGTTTTTTAGATCCGTCGTTGAGATTTTTACCATTTCTACGCGTCTAGCCAAGCTAAAATATGGCTGCTTGCTCTCGCTAGCCGCAACCGCGACGATGACTTTATCGAAAATTTTGGCCGCGCGCTTGATGACGTCTAGATGGCCGTTTGTGACCGGATCAAAGGTGCCGGGATAGATACAAGCTTTCATTTTTCGCCTTTAAATTTTAAAGGATGATTTTACTATTTTATGCCTAAAATAGGACTTTATCTTGCGACTGGCACAGCTGTTTTTAGCCCCATCTTTTGTAAATTTGATGCTCTAACCCGAGCAGGTCAAGCCACTTGCCGATGATAAAATTTTCCATATCCTCAAGGCTATTTTGATCTGAGTAATAACCCAAAACCGGCGGCGCGATAACGGCACCTAGGGCGGATAGCTTGGCTGCGTGCTCGAGTGCTAGCGTAGAAAACGGTATCTCTCTAACGCCCAAAACCAGCCTTTTTCGCTCTTTTAGCGCGACTGCGGCGGCGCGAGTTATCAGCGTGTCGGCAAAGCCCGCGTGGATTTTAGCAAGGGTGTTGATAGAGCAGGGCGCAACGATAGTAACATCTATGCCAAACGAGCCCGAGCTAGGAGCTGCGGCTAGATCGGAGTTGTCGTGGATAACGGAGCGATTTTGCAGATCTTGCCAAATTTGATAAATTTCGTCTTTTTGAGCGCTATTTTTATCAAATTTATTTTTGTTTTTAAATTTATCGCCCTCAAATTTACCTAAAATTTGAGCGTCTTGCCGCTCGTTTTTCTCACCGCCGTCAAATTTACAAATTTGCCCGTTTGTGTCGTCAAGAGC
>CALISV010000032.1 GCA_938041615.1 uncultured Campylobacter sp.
CTATACGGAGCCTACGGAAAAAAGGGCGGCGACAAAGAAAGTGCCGTTATGAGCGCGGTTTCGCTTAGCCTTTGCGCGATTTTTTTGCTGCTCGCGTTTAAAAATTTGCGCATTTTTTGCGTCGTTTTTGTCGCGATTTTCGGCTTTTCGTGCGGGCTCGCGGCTTCGCTTTTGATTTACGAGAGCCTTAGCGTCATGGTCGTGGTTATCGGCACGAGCCTGGTCGGACTCATGTTTGATTTTGCGCTGCACTGGCTGGGTAAAAATCAAAATGCGCCTGTAGCGGCCTCGAGCGTGCGTCCGATGCTTAAAATTTTCTTGCTCGGGCTTTGCATCACGATGAGCGGATACGGCATTTTTGCCTTTTCGTCGCTAGAGCTACTGCGCCAAACGGCGATATTTTCGCTATTTACGCTGCTTGGGGCGTTTTTATTTACATATTTTTGCTTGCCTTTTATATTTGAGGGCGCGACGTTTTCACAAAGCGCCTTGTTTTCGCGGTTTTTTGATAAATTTGCGAGAGTTTGCGAGCGTGCGGCGGGAGCGGTAAATTTAAAAATTTTACTCGCAGTATTTGCGCTTTGCGCGGTAATTTTAGCGATAAATTTTAAAAGTTTAAGCGCGCCCGAGCAGATCAAAGACTACGCAAACTCGCCCGCAGAGCTGCTGGAGCAGTCTAAAAAGATCAGCGAGATAACGGGCGCCGCGCCGCAAAACTCCGTCATCGTGCTAAAGGGCGGCGACGATCTAGTTGGAGACGAAAAGCGGCTGATGCGCGAGCTAAAGCAGGCAAATCTCGTCAAAGACTACGCTTCGATTTCTAAATTTATCCTAAGTCTGGCCGAGCAGGAAAGTGTAAAAAATATCTTTAAAGAAGCTGCACGGGACGAGGAAATCTTTAAAATTTACGCTCAGTTTGGCTTACCTAGCGAGCTAGTAAAATCCGAGCTAGAAAAGATCGCAAACGCGCAAACTATCGGCGCTAGCGAGATTTTAAAATTTGACGCGGCAAAAAATTTGGCGCGGTTTTTACCTGGCCCAAACAGTAGTGCGGTGTATGCCGATGGGCTTGCGGGCGGCGTAAAAACGGATGAAATTTTAAAGGCAAACGGCGCTTTTAGCGTCGATTTCGTCGGCGCGCTAAATCAAAATTTGACCGAAGCCAAGACCTGGGCCGCGGTACTCAAGGGCGGCGCGTTTTTGGTTGCGTTTGCGCTTTTGTGGGCGTTTTTCGGGGCTGCGCGCTCGCTTTTGGTTATGAGCGTCATCGCTCTTGGCGTGCTAGCCGTGCTTTGCGCTTTTGCGGTGCTCGGCGCCCACGTAAATATTTTTGCGATTTTCGGGCTCATTTTGGCGAGCGCGGTCGGGACAGATTATCTCATCTTTGCGCTAAACGACGATTTGTCGCAGCGTGAGCGCGTATTTGGGATATTTGCCGCGTTTATCACGAGCTTTATCTCGTTTTTTGCGCTTAGTTTTAGCCAGACTCCCGCAGTTAGCGTTTTTGGACTAGCCGTTAGCCTTTGTGTCGCATTTTACGGGCTTGCCGCCTGCGCGCTTGCGATGAAAAATTTGGCTTAAATTTAGCAAAAAGCGGTATAATCGGCGACTCTAGGGCGCGAAATTTGACCCGCACGGGCGCGCTAAATTTAATAAAACGGAAAGAAAATGCTAAAAATAAACGGCAAAGATGAGGGCGAGTTTATCGGCAAAACGGTAGCCGAACTCCTCGCCGCAAAGGGGCTAAAGCCTGAGCGCATCGCGGTCGAGCTAAACGGCGAAATCTTGCCAAAAGATAAATTTGATACGGCGCTAAGAGACGGCGACTCGGCCGAGATAGTGCATTTTGTAGGCGGAGGTTGAGATGAAATTTGACGAAAATAACGATATTTTAGAGCTTGGCGGGCATAAATTTAGCTCGCGCTTTATCCTGGGATCGGGTAAATTTTCATTGCCTCTTTTGGAGGCTGCGGTGCACGAGGCGGGCGCGCAGATCGTGACGCTGGCGCTTCGGCGCGTGAACGAGGGCGGGATCGAAAATGTCCTGGACTTTATCCCAAAGGGCGTGACGCTGCTACCAAACACCTCGGGCGCTAGAAACGCAGACGAGTGTGTGCGTATCGCAAAGCTCGCGCGCGAGGCTGGCTGCGGTGATCTCGTGAAGGTTGAGGTCATCAGAGACAGCAAATACCTGCTGCCCGACAACTACGAAACGATAAAAGCGACCGAAAAGCTCGCAAACATGGGCTTTGTCGTGATGCCCTATATGTACCCCGACCTAAACGTAGCGCGCGATCTAGTATCGGCGGGAGCTGCGTGTGTGATGCCTCTGGGTGCGCCGATCGGGACGAACAAAGGCCTTTGTACGCGCGAATTTATAAAAATTTTGCTCGCCGAGATAGACCTGCCTGTGATCGTGGATGCGGGTATCGGCAGTCCCGCGCAGGCGTGCGAGGCGATGCAGATGGGCTGCGCGGCCGTGATGGCAAACACCGCTATCGCGACTGCGGGCGACGTAAAAACGATGGCGCGAGCCTTTGCGCTAGCGATACAGGCGGGTAGGCTGGCGTATCTATCAGGGCTTGGGGGCGTAAGCGAGAGTGCTAGGGCGTCAAGTCCGCTGACGGGATTTTTGGAGTAAATTTGGCTTTAAATTTGACGGCATGAAAAACGGCGTCAAATTTGAGGCGGGCGAGGATTAAATTTGCCTCGTTAAACCCTGCGAATTTTAAATTTGACAATTTCGCGAGATTTTTAAATTTAGCGCCGAAAAGACGCGGGTTTGTGCGCGTAAAATTTACGGCTCCGAGCCTTTAAAAACGATCAAATTTAACGCCCGAAATTTAGATAAAAACGGAGAAATATTTGAAAAATATAGACGTGATGGAGTATGCCGACGGCGCACAGCGCATAGACGAAACGCTGATGCGGCGGGTGCTAACGGCGCGCGAGGGCTACGACTATGCGAAATTTGACGCCGGCGACGTTAGGCGAGCTCTAAACGAGGAAAATCTAAGCATGGAGGGCTTAAAAGCGCTTCTAAGTCCGGCTGCTGGCGCATTTTTAGGCGAGATGGCGGAGGCGGCGCAAGATAGGACGCGCAGGCAGTTTGGCAACTCGGTGCAGTTTTTTACGCCGCTTTATATCTCAAATTTTTGCGACAGCGACTGCGTCTACTGCGGCTTTAGCTCGCGAAACAAGATCTCGCGCGTGCGGCTAAAGGCGGACGAGGCGGCGACGGAGCTAGCAAATATCGCAAAAAGCGGGCTAAAAGACGTGCTGATCCTAACCGGCGAAAGCGCAAAAAAAAGCGACCTGGGCTACATTGGTGAGATTTGCAAGGAGGCGTCTAGACTTTTTAGCAACGTAGGCGTCGAGATATATCCACTAAATGCCGACGAATACGCATTTTTGCACGGTTGCGGCGCGGACTACGTCGTGGTTTTTCAAGAAACTTACGACCCGGCGGCGTATGCGAGATTTCACCTAGGCGGCGTCAAACGCTCGTTTGCCTACCGCTTCCACGCTCAGGAGCGCGCTCTCATGGGCGGTATGCGCAGCGTCGGATTTGCCGCGCTTTTGGGGCTTGACGACTTTAGAAAGGACGCGCTAGCCACCGCGCTGCACGCCCATTTTATACAGCAAAAGTACCCGCACGCCGAGATCGCGCTATCTTGCCCGCGCCTGCGCCCCGCGATAAACAAGGCTCACGTCGGCCCGAGGGACGTCGATGAGAGGGCGCTGCTTCAGGTCATCTGTGCGTATCGCCTCTTTTTGCCGTACGCAAATATCACGATCTCCACGCG
>CALISV010000033.1 GCA_938041615.1 uncultured Campylobacter sp.
CCCAGCTCGTCGTTTACGCGGTGCGGGTTTTGCGATAAAAAATCTAAAATTTGATCAAGCTCGAAATCTATCTACTCGCTCGTAGCGTTTTCGTCGTAGAAAATTCTAAAATCAGGCACGTATTTTGGCTGCTCGCAAACCTTGACCGCTTCATCTTGCTCTAGCGCAAAAAGCGGCATAATCAAAAAGAGTAGGACAAGCGGCAAAAATCGTAAAGAAAATTTCGTCGTCTATCTTTTTGATTTACATCCGCCGCGATCAAATTTAAGCCTTTTTCAAAGTGCAAATTTAAAATGGCTTCATTCTCGCTCGCTGCGTTATGCTATTTGACTTCGTTTATTAGCTTTTGACTCTCTTTTGCGTCATAGTGAGTTGCGTACTTTTTGAGATTTTCGCAAGAGGTTTGTAAATTTTCTTGCTTGCAAACGCCGTTTTTTAGCAGAAATTTAACCATATCCTCGCTGTCTAAGATCGCGGCTAGTTTTGTAAAAATTTCCAGCTCTTTGGCCTCAAATTCGCTAAGCGGTTTAAATTTTAGCAGCTCCTCGAGGTAGCGCATTTTATCTCGGTAAAACTCGGCAAATTTTGCGGTTTTCGTAAATTGTCTTATTTTGGGATCAAGAGGAACGTTAGCGATCGGCGGGGCGCCGTTTTGACCCATAAAGATAGCTATCCCGCCAGCCACACAAAGCATCACATCTTTGTCGCCGCGCGCGCCTTTGCTAAGAAGGTGGCTAAAAATCTCAAACGCTTCGGTATTACAAGCCATGTGCAAAAGTTCGGGCGAGCCGATATCTGCACCGTTTGCTATTAGTAGGTCGATGAGGCGTATCGCTTCTTTTTGATCGAATTTATATTTGTCGCTAGGATCTATGCCAAGCGCAATAACCGCGTCAAGAGGGGTGAAAATCATAAATTTATAGTTTAGATCGGGCTTAAATTTGAGTGCCTTTTTTATGCGTTCAAAGTCAAATTTGCCTGTTTTTATGATTTTTAGGTTGTAGATAAAAGGCGAAAAAAGGCGGTCGTTAAATTCGCCAAACTCATCATTTACGCGGTGCGGGTTTTGCGATAAAAAATCTAAAATTTGATCGAGGCCTGCGTCTATTTGTTTGTTCGTAGCGTTTTCATCAAAAAAGATATCAAGGTCAGGCTCTGGTAAATTTGAAGCGAATAAAATTTGAATTAAAACTATAAAGATAACGGCGAGCTTTTTCATAAATCCTCCTAAATTTACGGCTTTTACGAGGCGGTTAAATTTACGCGCGAGGCAAATTCGCGGTAAAAACAGGCGTTTTAGACCGCCGCTTTTTGCCTCTCGTTATCAAGCGTTTCTTGCATTTTCGCCCTTGCGTTTTCCAGCCACTCAGGCTCGGCGGTGTCGATGAGATCTAGGCAGATGATTTTGATTTTGCCGTTTTTAAAGCTAAAGCTCTTCACGTCCATGATGTCCGAGCCCGCGATCACGATGGGCTGGATTTTTAGATTTAGCTTGTCGGCGATGATTTTCGCGCCGCCTTTAAACGGCAAAAGCTCCTTTGAGTGCGAGCGCGTTCCCTCGGGGAAAATCGCCAGCACGCGCCCCTTTTCGACGCGGTCTTGCGCGTCCTTTACGAGCTTGATGAGCGAGCGTTTGTTCTCGCGCTCGACCGAGATCATTTGCGGTATGTGGATGATCTGACCGATGACGGGAAGGTCGGCGATCTCTTTTTTAGCGATCCAGCAGAGATTTTTAGGATGGACTTCCTCTAAAACGACGATATCTAGCATACTTTGGTGGTTCATGATGATCATATTTGCGCGCTCGTCGAATTTGCCGACGACTTCGAGCGAATAAAATCCGAAAAATCGCTGGCTCCTACCCCAAAATTTCCTCACGCCGTGAATATGCTTTTTTAAAAGCCACATAAAAAACACGACCAAAAGTATGCTAATGAGAAACTCGACCGCGAAATACGCGGCCTTTATCCTAGAAAATATCATCTTTTTTTACCCAGCCTATCTTGCCGTCGTCTAGTAAAATTTTGACGTAGTCCTCGCGCTCGCCGAGGATCTCGATCTTTTCCTCCGCTTTTGAGGTATAAAATACGCTCGAGTTTTGCGTAGGCAAAATTTTTACGTTTATGTTTTGTCTTAGCGTCGCGCCGCCAAACGGATTGTAGCTATAAAGGATATAGGCTCCAAGGCCGACCACGACGACGAGGAATATCGCGTCGCGCTTAAACAAAAATGTGATCAAGAAAATACCGAAAAGCGCGTAAACTCCGATATTTTTGTAAATTTCAAATTTGCTTTGCTTTGGATTTAGTCCGATTTGCGTGCTGATCTCGTCATCCTCCACGACTACCGGGAGCGAAAAGCTCACGAAATCTTTTTTAGCCAGGCTAAAGTAGTTAAAATCGATCGAGGTTTTTTCAGGCGAAAATATCGCGAAATAATATCCGCTTTGCGCGTCAAATTCGCCGCTCGTGGAGTCCACGCCTTGCTTGATGATGTCCTTGTCCTCGATGAAAAAGTCCGCGATGTTGCCTTTTTGTGCGTTTACTTCGACGATCATGATGAGATTTTTATCGTCGAATTTATTGGTTTTATATTTTTTGACTTCGAGATTTTGAGCAACGACGTGGTTGTATTTCTCGCCGCTTTTTAGCGCTACGATTTTAGGTAGCGAAAGCGTCAAATTTGCCGTCTGGAAAAACTCGCCGTTGCGCTTTAAATTTACCGTGATTTTTGGACTTTTTACGGCCTCGGCGGAGGCTTCGGCGTAAATTTGAGCCTTGTAAACCCCTTTGCCGTCGTTATCCCAGCGCAAATTTGAGCTTAGCCATTTTAGGTTTTCGGTTTCGGGCAAGATGGTTTGCAGATCTACCGCGATATTATCCTGGATATCGACCGAGAGCGTAAAGCTAAAAATTTGCCCGACGTAGACTTGCTTTGGCGCGTTTAAAGCCTTGATGATGATGTCGTTTGGCTGCACGCGCTCGTAGAGCTGGCTGTCTTTTAAATTTAGCTCTGGCTCGTTGGTGGGTGCGATATTTTGCGGGATAGGTTGACGTAGATGCGTACCGCCTTGGTTGCTTGAGGCTTGGCTTTGCGCTACGGGAGCTCTATTTTGCGTAGCCGTACTTTGCGTCTGGCTTGGAGTTCTATTTTGCGCGCTTGGCGCTCTGTTTTGCAAATTTGGCTTTTGCGCGGGCGTTTGCGGAGCGGGCTTGATTACTTTTTGACTTTGCTCGTCGCCCATCATATCAAATACGCTAGGCTCAGTGGCCCCGCAAGCTAAAACAAATATAGTAAAAAAGGCTAAAAAGGGCTTTAGCAAACTAGCCCTTTTAGCATCTTTAGTCCATCATCCGTGCCCAAAAACTTCTCGCAGGCACGCTCTGGGTGAGGCATGAGGCCGAATATCTTTTTGTTCTTATCGCAAATTCCTGCTACCTCGTCGACCGAGCCGTTTGGATTTAGCTCTGCGCCGTTTGCGTCGCAGTATTTTAGCAGCACCTGATCGTTGTCGTAGAGGCCTTTTAGCGTCGCCTCATCGGCGTAAAAGTTGCCCTCGCCGTGAGCGATCGGGATGTTTACGATCTCGCCGACGCTCAAATTTGATAGAAATTTATTTGCATTTGAGACCACTTTTAGATAGTGGTATTTTGAGATGAAGCTCAAATTTTCGTTTCGTCTCATCGCGCCTGCAAGCAGTTTTAGCTCGCACAGCATCTGAAAGCCGTTGCAAATGCCAAGCACGTATCCGCCTTTTTGGGCGTGTTTTACAACCGCGTTCATCGCAGGGCTAAATTTAGCGATAGCTGCCGTGCGCAAGTAGTCGCCGTAGCTAAATCCGCCCGGAAGCACGATAAGATCGGCATTTATCTCGCTTTCTTTATGCCAGATTATCTGCGTTTGGCAACCCAAAAGCTCAAAGGCGTACTTTGTATCTTGCTCGCAGTTCGTGCCTGGAAACAAAACGATGGCGACTTTCATTTTGCGCTCTCGCATTTATCGTTCAAATTTATCTCGTAGTCCTCGATGACGGTGTTTGCGAGCAGTTCTTCGCACATTTTGGTGAGCTCCTTGCGCGCTTCGTCTTTGCTTGCGGCGTCTATGTCGAGCACGATTTGTTTGCCTATTCGCACGCCGCTTACGTTATTAAATCCAAGTGAGTCGAGTGCGTGCTCGACGGCCTTTCCTTGCGGGTCTAAAACGCCGTTTTTTAGGGATACGTTGATGATAGCTTTCATTTTAAACCTTAGATAAAATTCTTTTTAAAACTTCTTCGTAGGCGACTTTTACGTTGCCCAGATCTTGGCGAAATCTGTCTTTGTCAAGCTTTTCGTTCGTAGTCGCGTCCCAAAAGCGGCAACTATCTGGACTGATCTCGTCTGCTAGCACGATATTTCCGTCTTTATCGACGCCAAATTCTACTTTAAAATCAACCAGTTTCAAATTTCTATCTGCGAAAAATTTAAATAGGATAGCGTTTATCTCGCGGCCCATATGTTTTAACCTATCAAGGTCGTTTTCGCTCTTGACTAAACCCATGATTAGGCAGTGTTCGTCATTTACGAGCGGATCGTGCAGATCGTCGTTTTTGTAGTAAAACTCTACCAATGGAAACGACAAAACCGTACCTTCTTTTATCGCAAGGCGCTTTGTTAGCGAACCGGTTGCGATATTTCTCACGACCACTTCAAGCGGGATGATTTCGACTTTTTCGCAGAGTTGTTCGCGCTCGTTCAGGGTGTCGCGGTAGTGGGTGGGGATGCCGGCGGTGATAAGGGCACGGAAGATCAGCGTGGCTATGCGGTTGTTGAGGATGCCTTTGCCTTCGATGATTTCATGTTTGGCGCCGTTGCCAGCGGTGGCATCGTCGTTGTAGTGAATGATGACGAGCTCCGGATCGTCGGTCGCATAGATGGCCTTGGATTTGCCGGTATAGAGCAGCGCTTTTTTTTCCATGTTACACCTCGGTTAGGGTTGAAGGACGCGGGCATTATAGCGAGTTCGCGCGGCTTGGGACTATAATCCAGGTCCCTTAATTGCATCTGTTTTCGAGGTATTTATGCCCATTGTCAATATCAAGATTGTGGAAGGCCGCAGTGTCGAACAGAAACGTGCGCTTGCGAAGAATGTTACCCGTGCCGTAGCCGAGAGTATCGGCGTGCCGGAAAGCGCCATCTGGATCAGCATCGAGGATTTGAAAGCGGAAAATCTCGCCCAGGGTGGCGAGCTGCGTCTGGACCGCCAGTGACGGGCGAGGTGGAGGCGCGTCTGGAGCGCCTGGAATCGCGCCTGGCGTATCAGGAGGATTTGCTGGCGGAGTTGAATGCGGGCGTTGCCGCCCTGCGCGAGACGCTGGATTTGCAGCAGGGGCAGTTGCGTCTGCTGTGGCAGCAGTTGCAGGAGCGCGATGTGCGCGAACCGCGTAATCCGGCGGACGAGATTCCGCCACATTTTTGATGGCGACGCAGGTTGCCGGCGTGGACGAAGCCGGACGCGGTGCGCTGGTCGGCAATGTCGTCGCGGCAGCGGTGATTCTGCCCGCGCAGTTCGATTTGCCCGGCCTGACCGACAGCAAGAAACTGAGCGCCCGGCAGCGTGAGGTGTTATTCGACGCTATCACTGCGCAGGCGCTGGCGTGGTGTGCCGCTGTCGCCTCTCCCGCCGAGATTGATGCGATGAATATTCATCACGCGACGCTGCTGGCGATGCGGCGCGCGGTGGAGGGTTTGGCAACGCCGCCGCAGTCCGTGTTGGTGGACGGCAAGTTCACACCGGACCTCGCCATGCCGGCGCGGGCAATTGTGGGCGGCGACGCAAGCGAGGCCTGCATTGCCGCCGCATCCATCATCGCCAAGGTTACGCGGGACAGGCAGATGATGGAGTTGGAGGCACGCTTTCCCGGCTACGGTTTTGCCGCGCATAAGGGCTATGGCACGAAGGCGCATCTCGCCGCGCTCACCCGCCTCGGCGCAACGCCGGAACACCGCCGCAGTTATGCGCCGGTCAGGGCGGTGATGGCGGGTAGTTTTTTACAGCAGGAATAGGGTCGCGAGGCCGAGGAAGATAAAGAAGCCGCCGGAGTCGGTGACCGCGGTAATCAGCACTGAGCTGCCGAGTGCCGGGTCGCGTCCGGTTTTTTCCATGATGACCGGGATGAGGACGCCGACGGTTGCCG
>CALISV010000034.1 GCA_938041615.1 uncultured Campylobacter sp.
GCGGCGCGCTACCTAAATACCTCCGATGCGGCGGTGCTTGCGACGCACATTATGGAGGATGCGGACAGGGATTTTTCGTCCAAAATAGCTCGCGGCGACATCATCGTAGCGGGGAAAAATTTCGGCTGCGGCAGCTCGCGCGAGCACGCTCCTTTGGCGCTTAAGGCTGCAGGCATCGGCGCGGTGATAGCCAAGAGCTTTGCTAGGATTTTTTATAGAAATAGCTTTAACACGGGACTTTTGATACTAGAAATCAAAGAAACCGACGAGATAAATGCAGGCGACGAGCTAAAAATCGACGTGGATAACGGCGCGGTCGTAAATTTAACGAGCGGCAAAGAGTATAAATTTAGCCCGATACCGCCGTTTATGCAAGAGCTTTTAAAAAGCGGCGGCCTCATAGAATACGCGAAAACAAGGATATAAAATGGCTAAAATTTATAACATAGCGGTGATAAAAGGCGACGGCATCGGCCCTGAGATAGTGGATGAGGCGATAAAGGCGCTGGATGCGGCTAGCGCGGAGTTTGGTTTTGAGCTTAGCTACAACTTTTACTTGATGGGCGGCGCTGCAATCGACGTGTTTGGCGAGCCTTTGCCTAGCGAGACGCTAAATGGCGCGCTAAACTCGGACGCAGTGCTTTTTGGCGCAATAGGCGGGCCTAAATGGGACGGCTTGCCGCGCCATCTGCGCCCTGAAAGCGGGCTTTTAAAGCTGCGAAAAGAGCTTGGCGCGTACGCAAATTTGCGTCCGGCGATGATATTTGACGAGTTGGTTGATGCTAGCACGCTAAAGCCGTCAGTCCTTCAGGGCGTCGATTTTATCGTGGTTCGCGAGCTAACGGGTGGGATATACTTCGGTCAGCCGCGCGAGAAAAAAGAAAATAGCGCCTACAACACGATGACCTACACGAGCGAGGAGATCGAGCGCATCGCAAAGGTCGGATTTGAAACCGCGATGAAGCGCAAAAAACGCGTCTGCATGGTCGATAAGGCAAACGTGCTAGAGACCAGTCAGCTCTGGCGCGAGGTCACTAGCGAGGTCGCAAAGAGCTATCCGGAGGTAAATTTGGAGTTTATGTACGTCGATAATGCGGCGATGCAGCTGGTGCGTGCGCCTAGTAAATTTGACGTGATTTTGACGGAAAATCTATTTGGCGATATCCTAAGCGACGAGGCTAGCATGGTGTGCGGCTCGATAGGGCTCCTGCCGAGTGCCAGCATTGGGGGCAAGGTAGGCATCTACGAGCCTATCCACGGTAGTGCGCCCGATATCGCGGGGCAGGGCATCGCAAACCCGGTCGCTACGATACTGAGTGCTGCGATGATGCTTAGGTATTCATTTGGTGAAAATGCGGCTGCAAAAGCGATCGAAAACGCCGTAAAAGCAGCGCTCGCGCAAGGATATAGGACAAAGGATGTAGCGGAATTCGGCGCTAAAGAAATTTGCTCTACGAGCGAGATGGGCGGCATCATCGCCTCGCTGATAAAAAAATGAAAAATACTATAACAGAAGCCCTGATCTACGAGGCTCAAGGGCTAAAAGACGATGCGCTGATAGTTTATAAAAACATCCTAAAGCGCGAGCCGACAAACGCCGCCGCGATCGCCGCGATAAGGCGTCTAAGCGGCCTTAGCAGAAAAAAAACGGGCGTAAATGAGCAGATGAAAGACTTTTTCATCAAAATGAAAACCGACGAAGAGATAACCGAATTTAAAAGGTGGCTGATAAAACTATGAAACTAGAAGAAATAGCAAAAATGGCGATAGACGAGGTGGCGATGGAGCTAAAGCAAATGAGCGCCGCGCAGGAAAGCTTTGCCCCGGAGGCTGAAAATGCGTCAAATTTAACGAGCTCTCCCGTATCAAGCGGCGACGTAAATTTGACCAATGCCGCGGGTCTTGCAAATTTAGTTAGCGAGATCAGCATAGACGAAGCTAGCGAGTTTGAAGCTGTTTTAGAAAGCGCGGCAAACTCGCAAAACGTCGCTCCTAAATTTGACGGCGTAGAGGAGATCGCCGCGACTGCTGCGCCGCAAAAAGCCTTTGAAGTCGAGGTTGCGAATTTTACGGGCGAGGAGATATTTCTAAAAAACTTAAAAGAGCGCATTTTGGTGCTTTTTGAGGGGCTAAACGCGACCGGCGAGGAAAATCTGAAAGACAGGCTCTCGCTCACGCTTAAATTTTTAGAATTCGTGCTGGCAAATGTCGAAAATCGGCTCGAAAATCTGCAAAAATAAAAATCTAAAATGGCTGCGAGATTTTCTAGCACCCCACACCAAGCGCGCGTATATCGTCGGCGGCTGCGTTCGCGACGCGATGCTCGGTAAAAAAATCTCCGACTTTGACGTTGAAATTTACGGTATCGATCCGGCCAAATTTGACGCGCTGATGGCGCAAATCGGCGCTTGCGGCGTGGGCAAAAACTACTTCGTTTATAAATTTAAAAATTTCGACCTTTCTTTACCGCGAACCGAAAATAAAACGGGCGAGGGGCACAAGGCCTTTGAGGTGGCTTATGCCGATGACGAGCGTGCGGCGTCTTTGCGCCGAGACTTTACCGTAAATGCGATGATGATAAATATCTTTGATGGCTCGTTTTTGGACTTTTACGGCGGAGAGCACGACCTAAAGCGCGGTATCTTGCGCCATATCGACGATGAAAAATTCGCCGAAGATAGCCTGCGCGTACTGCGTGCGGTGCAGTTTAGCGCACGGCTAAATTTCCGTATCGCGCGCGAGAGTTTGGGGCTGATGAAGCGCCTAAGTATCAGCGATCTTAGCCGTGAGCGCATAAACGGCGAGCTAATGAAGCTTTTTGGCGCCAAATTTCAAGAGGTTGGCTTTTGGTATCTTTATAAACTAGGGCTTCTTGGTAAAATTTTCGGGCTAAATTTGAGACGCGCCGAGGCGGAAAAATTTGCCGCAAAACTAAAAAACGCGGTCAAATTTCTACCCAAACAAAACGGCAAAAAAGACGAGCGCGAGTTTTTGTATCTTTTAAACGGCTTTTTTGGCATTAAAAATTTTTACGACTTAGGACTGCCAAAAAGCTTTGAAGCCTGCGTCAAAGAGCCGTTTTTTGCGAGTCGTCCGAGCGACAAAGATTTGCTAAAAATCGCCCTTGATAAACCGCTAAAAAGCTGGCTGGGGCTCAACTCGCCCAGCCTCATAAAAAGAGCCAAAAATTTAGGCGTTTATGAGGCTAAATTTGAGCCCGCTATCGATACGGCGGAAATTTTAAAGCAAGGGTTTAAAGGCGCTGCAATCGGTGCTGAGATAAGGCGCAGGCAGGATCTAGCGATAGAAAAATTTTTAAACGAAAAGTCAAGCTCGGCTAAAAATTAACCTAGTTAAAAGCGCAAATTGGCTAAAATCAAGCCCTATTTTAAAGAGGCGAAAGTGGAAAAAATCTCAAAAATAAATTTTCAAAATAAAAATATTCTTTTTAGTATAAGTTTTGCAAAAAGCCTAAATTTGAGCGATTCGGCAAGTACTTTTGTGGCTTTTAAAACGCAGGCTAAGGCGGCTTTTTAAATGTTCAACATCGTCCTCGTTCATCCTCAAATCCCCCAAAATACGGGCTCGATCGGCCGCATGTGCGTAAATGCAAACCTTAAGCTTCATATAATCAAACCGACCGTTTTTGACATCAGCGAAAAGGCCGTTAGACGCGCGGGACTTGATTACTGGGCGCGGCTAAATCCCGTGATTTGGGAGAGTTTGGATGAGTTTTTGCGCGCAAACGCCCAGTTTGAGGATAGATTTTTTTACGCGACGACGAAGGCACATAAATTTTACTTTGAAGCTGAGTTTAAAAAGGGCGACTTTTTGTTTTTCGGTGGCGAAAGTACGGGGCTGCCTATGGAGCTGATGGAGCGAAATTTCGCAAACGCGATCAAAATCCCGATGGGCGAGCATGGCAGAAGCTTAAATTTAGCCACGAGCGTGGGCATCGTCGCGTATGAGGCTATCAGACAAAATTTCGCCGAGTCGGGCTTTGGAAACGCGATATGAAATTTGCGGCAAATAGGCTTTTTGCGGTCGTTTTTTCGGCTCTGTTTTTCGCAGTTTTTGCGGCGGGCGCCGAGCTAAAGATCGCTACGTTTAACGCGCAAAATTTATTTGACGCTAAAAACGACGGCAGCGAGTATAAGGATTTCGTCGTCGGCAAATCGGAGTGGAACGAGAAAAAAGCGAGCGCCAAATTTAAAGCCGTAAGCGCAAAGATAAAAGAGCTAAACGCCGATATCATCGCGCTTCAAGAGATCGAAAACGAAATGATTTTAAAAGAGCTGATGAGGGAGGCGGGCTATAAATATTTTGCCTTTTCTAAAGGTAAAAACGGCCCTGTAGGCCTAGCCGTGCTGTCTCGCATAAAGCCTGAAAAAACGCAGATCTTTAGCGTACCAAACGTAAAAACAAGGGACATTTTAAAGCTTGATTTTGAAATAGACGGGCAAAAATTTAGCCTTTTAAATTTGCATTTTCCTGCGAGAAAAAATCCTCTAAAGCAGCGAAAAACTGCATTTATCACGCTAAAATCAGCCTTAGCGGATACCCAAAAGGTCGTGGTTTTGGGCGATTTTAACACGCCTTACGGAGATAAAGAGCTGCTGGGCGATTTTGAAACTAGTAAAAATTTAGCCAATCTTTGGGCGTTTTTGCCAAAGCACGAGCGCTACTCGCACACGAGCCTAAACGCGCTCGATCACGTCCTGCTCTCAAAGGACGCGCTTAGTCAAAACTATGTTTTAAATAGCTTTAAGGTTGAGCGAGAGGGGGAGCAAATTTCGGATCATTTCGCGCTGGTTTTTAGGCTAAATTTTGATAAAAACGCTAAAAATACGCTACAAAATATCGCCGAGGCGCGGGTCACCGAGCTAACAAAAAAGTCAAATTTGCCCGTTTTGCTAAAACGCGCTACGGTCGTTCAAAAAGATAAAAAGGGCTTTACGCTAGCTCAAGATAAGCGCGGTATCTACGTCTACGAGCCAAAAAATGACGCAAAGCCTGGCCAGGTCATGGATGTAGCGGTAAACCGCCTAGACGAGTTTAAGGGAAATCTTGAGATTAGCTCGCATTATGCGGTAAAAATTTATGAAGAAACGCAAGACCCGCATGAGCAGATGCTGGAAGCTAAAAATCTAAAACAAGCGCGCGCGGGCGACATATTTGGTCGTATTAGCGGCGAAGTGCGAAACGGTAGGCTCTATACGCCGTACGGAGATATCAAAATTTACGGCGCTAAGGGGAAACCGTGCAACGAAAAAGCGGCGGTTTTTACGTCCGTTCGCGTCGTGAGCTATAAAAACGAACCTCAAATTTGGATAGAAAATGAAGATAATTGACGCGGTTATGCTTGGCGCATTCGTGCTTTTTATGATATTTTTGATGCGCGGATTCGTCACGCAGACGCTTGAGAGAAGCAAAAGAAGACAAAATTTAAAAAAGGATAAAAAATGAGCGAAACAAAAGAACTGATCGTGGAGATCGGCGTCGAGGAGCTGCCGGCGATCCCGTTTTTAAAAGAGTGCGGCAATGTCGCGGCAAAGTGGCGCGAGACGCTAGCGCAAAACGGCCTGGACAGCGAGTGCGAGTTTTACTACACGCCGCGCAGGATCGCGTTTTACCACCCGAAATTTGCGGTACGTCAGGAGGACGGATTTAGCGAGTTTATCGGCGCGCCCAGACAAGTCGCGCAAAAAGACGGCGCATGGACGCCTGCCGCACTAAGCTTTGCTAAAAAATGCGGTATCGCAGAGTCCGAGCTCAAATTTGAAACCGTCGGTGGCAAAGAGGTGCTCTACTACAAAAAGCCAGTCGCGGGCAAGCCTAGCTCTGAGCTTTTGGGTGATATGATCGAGAAGTTTTTGCTCGGCTTAAATTTTGGCAAATCTATGCGCTGGGGCGAAGGTAAATTTGAGTTTATCCGCCCAGTACGCTCGTTTTTGTGTTTGCTTGGAGACGAGGTCGTTAAATTTAACAAATTTGACGTGGAAAGCGGCGACAGTATTTTCATGCACAGAAGCGTAAGCTACGATAAATTTACCGTCAAAAACGCGAAAGATTATTTCGCCGCGATGCCTAAAATCGGCGTAATCCTCGATCAAAACGCGCGCCGAGAGAAAATTTTGAGCGAATTTAAACAAATCGAAGCCAAAAACGGCGTAACGGTCGAGGTGGACGAGGCGCTGCTAGACGAAGTCGTAGCGATCACAGAGCATCCGACCGCGCTGCTGGGCGGCTTTGAGCGAGAGTTTTTGGAGGTGCCTAGCGAGGTCATCATCACCTCGATGAAGGAAAATCAGAGGTATTTTCCCGTTTTTGAGGGCGGCAAGCTTGCTAATCGCTTCGTGGTCGTCAGCAATGCCATCTCGCCAGAGCCGGCGCTCATCGTAAAGGGCAACGAAAAAGTACTTCGCGCAAGGCTTAGCGACGCGATGTTTTTCTGGCGCAGCGACCTGGCGCATGAGTTTGGCCCAGAAAAGCTAAAAAACATCACCTATTTAAAGGAGCTTGGCAGCACATACGATAAAAGCGTGCGCGAGCTAGGCGTCGCAAAACGACTAGCTAAAATCTGCGCCGATCGCCTAAAAGCACGCGCGGGAGAGGGCTACGAGGCGCTGCTGGAGCGCGCCGTGATGCTGAGCAAGGCCGATCTAACCACGCAGATGGTGTATGAATTTACCGAGCTTCAGGGTGTTATGGGCGGCTACTACGCGGCGGCTAAGGGCGAAAACGAAAACGTCGTAACCGCGATCAAGGAGCAGTACTTGCCGAGCGGTGAGGCTAGCGCGCTACCTAGCACTATATTTAGCTCCGTCGTCGCGCTCGCGATCAAGCTCGAGACGTTAATCGGGCTCTTTAGCGCGGGTAAGATCCCAAGCGGCAACAAGGACCCGTATGCGCTGCGCCGCGCGGCTAACGGCGTTATAAAGATAATCCAAAACGAAAATCTAAACCTTGATATCGCGGCGTTTTTGCGCGAGACGGCGGAGGGCTACGCTAAATTTGACGTCGAGGCGCTGATAGGATTTATATTTGATAGGCTTTATACATTTTTTGACGTGAACCCGTCCGTCGTAAAGGCTTGCCTGGCTAGCAAAAAGGGCGACGTACTCGCGCAGTGCGAGGCGATCGACGCTCTAGGCGCTATCTGCGCGGCAGATGACTTTAGGCAAAATTTCAGCACGTTTAAGCGCCTGGCAAATATCATAAAGGATGAAAATTTCGGCGCAGTAGATGAGGCGAAATTTGAAAATGAGAGCGAGAAAAAGCTAAACGACGCCTTTAAGGCCGCGGTAAAAGCAGGCGGCT
>CALISV010000035.1 GCA_938041615.1 uncultured Campylobacter sp.
GATATTTCGGCTTTATCGGGCACAATGAAATGTTTAAAATCGTGAGCGAAGTAGGCTTTTTTTACCTCATGTTTTTAGCCGGAACGGAGGTCGATCTCAAGCTATTTTTCACGATAGATAAAAAGATCCTAAAAACGGGCGTCGTCTATCTGGCGATACTCTACCTACTCTCGGCGCTGCTGACGTTTTCGTTTGATCTAAACCGCCTTTTTATCCTCATCATGCCGCTGATGGCCGTGGGTATGATATTTACGCTGTTTAAGGAGTACGGCAAAAACGAGGCGTGGCTAAATATCGGCATGCTCATCGGCTCGATCGGCGAGGTCGTGAGCATCACGCTGCTAACCTTCGTCGGCGCGTATATGAAATTTGGCGCGGGTAGCGAGCTGGCGTTTTCGATCATATATTTGAGCGGATTTTTAGCCGCGGCGGTGATCGGGTACAAGACGCTAAACGTGCTGTTTTGGTGGTATCCGCAGCTACGCATCATCTTAATGCCCCACTACGACAACTCCGAAAAAGACATCCGCCTGTGTATGGCGCTGTTTTTTGGCATCATCGCGCTTATGCTTTATTTAAATTTAGAGATAGCTTTCGGCGCATTTGTAGCGGGGACGTTTATCGCGACCTTTTTCGATCACAAAAAAGACCTTCCGCACAAGCTTGCTAGCTTTGGCTTCGGCTTTTTGGTGCCGACATTTTTCGTCCACATAGGCTCGACGTTTAAGCTTAACGCCTTTATGATAGACGGAGTCGTGCGCGACGCGGCGCTGATAACAGGCGTCATGATAGGCTTTAGACTCGCTGCTAGCACGGTGTTTTTAAACATCCTAGGGCTAAAAAATACCGTCCTCTTTGCGCTATCGCACTCGATGCCGCTGACGCTTCTCATAGCCGTTGCTACCATAGCCTACAAATCAGGCGGTATAAATGAAAATTTTTACTTCTCTTTCATACTAGCGAGCCTAACTCAGGCTATAATAGTAACGATTTGTATCAAAATTCTAATGAGCTACGAAAATAAAAATTTGCAAAAGGAGCCAAAATGAGCGATACGGTTACGCTAACAGACAACAGAAACGGCAAAAGCTACGACTTTCCGATACTTCATGGCACCATGGGGCCCGACGTCATCGACATCTCGACCTTTTTTAGCGATACGGGGATGTTTACGTTTGACCGCGGATATACCTCGACGGCGATGTGCCGCTCTAGCATCACTTATATCGACGGGTTAAAAGGCGAGCTGATGTACCGCGGCTACGACATCGCGTATCTAGCGGAAAACAAAACCTTCATCGACGTGGCGTATCTGCTGCTAAATAAAGAGCTACCGAACAAAAAGCAATACGACGAATTTAAACTCGAGCTTAAAAAACGCAGCTTCATCCACGAGGGCATGATGAAAATTTTCGACGCTTTCCCGGATAAGGCGCATCCGATGGCGATCTTGCAGGCGGCGGTCTCGGCGCTTTCTGCGTTTTACTTTGATCACCTAAACATGGATAAGCCCGAGGAGTACCACGAGATGGCGATGCGAATAATCGCCAAAATCCCGACCATCGCGGCGTTTTCTTATAGATTTTCGCGCGGACTGCCGATCATTTATCCAAATTTAGACCGCGGCTTTACGGAAAATTTCCTCTACATGATGAGGAGCTACCCGTACGAGCACGTAAATTTGCGCCCGATCGAGGTTAAGGCGCTTGATACGGTCTTTATGCTGCACGCCGACCACGAGCAAAACGCCTCTACGACGACCGTTCGCACCGTAGGCTCGACGCACGCGCACCCGTATGCGTGTATCGCCGCGGGTATCGGAGCGCTATGGGGCTGGGCTCACGGCGGCGCTAACGAAGGCGTCATCCGCCAGTTAGAGCAGATCGGCTCAGTAGAAAACGTCGATAAATACATCGCCCGCGCCAAGGACAAAAACGATCCGTTTAGGCTGATGGGCTTTGGTCACCGCGTGTATAAAAACTTCGATCCGCGCGCGAAGGTGCTAAAATCTATGTGCGATAAGCTGTTTGACGAGATCGGCATAAACACCGAGCTTCTAAAAATCGCCAAAAAGATCGAGGAGATCGCGCTAAACGACGAGTATTTCATCTCGCGCAACCTCTATCCGAACGTCGATTTTTACTCGGGACTGATTTTAAAAGCGCTTAGCATACCAAACGATATGTTTGCGGTTATTTTCGTCATCGGCAGGATCCCGGGCTGGATCAGCCAGTGGATAGAGCTAAAAGAACAGGAGAGTATCAAGATAGTCCGTCCAAGACAACTGTACGTGGGCGAGACGAACAGGACGCCGAAATAATTTTAAATTTGGCGGCTTGTCTTTTTCCGCCATACGTCGTTAGCGGCTCGGTCGGCTTCGGTTACGTATTTCGTATACGCGCCCTCGCCTCGTTCGCCACTGCCTCGTCTGACGGAAAAATACGGCGCCTCAACTCTTTAAGCTAAGGTAAAAATTTATATTTTCAAGGTGCAGGTCTGGGCGAGCGGAATTTGAAACCTAAATTTACAAATTTGACTTTAAATTTGAACACAAAACGACAAGGCGAAGTATTTTGAGATGATTTTTGGGGTTGCGCAGATAAAATTTAGCGTAG